>JACMLD010000439.1 GCA_014379785.1 Chitinophagaceae bacterium | reverse complement strand
TACCTCTTTCATGACCTCATAATCTGGTATATCATCGCCCATAAACATGACATCATTGAGATCAATCTGGTGTTCCGCAGTATATTCCCTGAGCTGCGCAAGTTTGTCGGCCACTTTGAGAAAAACATCTTTGATGCCAAGTCGGTTCAGTCTTTCTCGGACAGCCTCGGAAGTGCCTCCGGAGATGATGACCACATGATACCCGTTCTTTACCGCAAGTTGCAATGCGTAGCCATCTTTTATATTCATGCGTCTCGCCATCTGTCCGTCTTCCAGGATCAGTAGACTGCCATCGGTGAGTACACCGTCTACATCGAACACAAAACAATTTATCCGTTGAAAAGATTCCGGAAAGCTCATACTGAATAATTTTTTTGCGCGGATCAGATGAAAGATTCCAGTTCTTCCATCATGCCTTTGCTTCCGATAAACAATGGAGAACGCTGGTGGAGCTCGGTTGGTACAATATCCAAAATGCGTTGCTCGCCGTCTGTGGCCTTGCCGCCTGCCACTTCTGCGATGAATGCAAAGGGATTGCACTCATAAAGCAATCGCAGTTTCCCCTTTGGTTTATCGATGGTGCCGGGATACATGAAGATCCCACCCTTGATCAGATTGCGGTGCACATCCGCCACCATGCTGCCGATATAACGCTGCGTATAGGGGCCACCGTTGGTCTTGCTTTTTTGCTGACAGGTATTGATGTATTTTCTGACTCCTTCAGTATACTGAAAGAAATTGCCATGGTTGACAGAATAGATTCTTCCAAAATCAGGGCATTTCATATCGGGATGACTCATACAAAATTCTCCGATCGAGGGGTCGAGCGTAAAACCGTTGACGCCGCGCCTGGTTGCATATACAAGCATGGTACTTGATCCATAGACCATGTAGCCGGCTGCTACCTGGTTACGGCCCGGTTGCAGAAAGTCCACTTCCGTGGGCAGTGTGCCGAGTGGCGTCACACGTCTGTAAACACTGAAAATAGTGCCGATAGAAACATTCACATCGATGTTTCCGCTCCCATCGAGCGGGTCAAACATGCAGATGTATTTGGAGTTTTTTGAAACTTCGTCGTCGAATGCGATGAAAGTATCAAGTTCTTCGCTCGCGATTCCTGCACAGCTGATGCCGTGCTGTAAAACGCCCATGAACTGGTTGTTGGCAAATATGTCGAGTTTCTTTACATCTTCTCCCTGCACATTCACTGACCCGTAGTCACCCAGTATATCTACCAGTCCCGCCTTGTTAACTTCTACATTTACGCGTTTTGCGGCGAGTCCCATATCACGGAGTAGTCCGCTGAGTTCACCGGTCGCCTTTGGGAAGTTTCTGAGCTGCTGGATAGTAAATTCATCCAGCGTGGTCACTTTACGGTTTACAATCATGGGTCTAATTTAAAATAAAACTACCAACTCATAAGCCGGATCCTGTTTCTAAACCATCATTTATCTGGCCGCTGCATTGCTGCAGCGATCTTTCTGCCTACCCTCCAGCATCGGGCGAGCAGCCCTCAGGCGCTGGTGTACATGGCATTTCAGCATGCAAGGTTTACCCTTCGCGTTGATTACTCAAAACGAACGTGAGCTCTTGCCTCACATTTTCACCCTTACCCTGCTCGTGAGAACGGGGCGGTTATTTTCTGTGGTACTGTCTGTTCCCCTGCATTCAAAGAATGCCGGGGACCCGGCTCTTAACCGGTGCATTGCTCTGCGCTGTCCGGACTTTCCTCTCCGCCACAAGGATGGAGCGATGGTTCGGTTGGTAGCCGGACAAAAATAGATTTAATACTGGAAATAAATCTCAGTAGCACCGTATCCAAACGATCCGTGATACTGATTTACGAAAAAGCGCACTTCTTTTCTTGATTTGAGCCGCTCGTGAATTTCATCGCGCAGACGACCGCTGCCTACGCCATGGATTACTATCAGAGACGCCTGACGGTGGGCAATGGCGAGATCATACTGTTTTTCGAACTCTTTCAGCTGTAGCGTCAAAATTTCAAAATTGCTCATCTGCTGCCACCCTTTGATGAGTTGTTCGATATGGAGGTCCACAATGTCTTTTGCAGGTGGCAGGTGTTGCCTGGCTTTTGAAGCTTCATATATTTTATAGCCTGCAGCCGCAAGCGGAGATAACTCAAATTCTTCTTCTTCTATTCCTGCAGGATATTCATCAAAAATTTTATAGCTGAAAGTGGGTTCTCCCTTTTGTTTGATTTCTTCGATACGGCCGAACAGCTGCTTTGGCTTTAGCTTGAGTGAAGTTTCGTAGTGCGTTGCCCGGCCTTTGATAGGCGTAAGCAGCGACCATTCGATTTCAAAAACCGGGTTGTCGTTCAGATCGCTGAATGGAATATCATGCAGATAAAAATCCTTGTGTGCGAAAAGCTGGTTTTTGAGGTCGAATTCCACTTTCCCAAAATAGTTTACTCCATAGTGAAATTCATAACCCATATCTGTGCCATTGAGCAAGTGCACCTTGAGCGAGGTGACTATTTCATCACCGAATTCGTCGGTATCAAACTTGGGCAGGAACATGAGCCAGACCCCGGGTGGATATTTCACAGTGACCGGTTTCTTTTCCTTTGCCACCTGGTCGATATAGGTCTTTGGCTTTGGAGAGGGAACCGCTTTCTTCTCGGAGAACATTTTAAAGTAGGGAAAATCGAGCTGATCGATATATGCCGGAAACTTTACTCCCCGCACATCTACCAGTACCATCTTATCGTTGATGATCTCGACAACCTCCCCATCTTCATTTGAATGCCGCACTACGACCTTATCTCCTGTCTGAAATTTCATAGTGCAAAATTACGCAAAGATTTTGCTATGTCAGGTCTTGATTGCCGGGGGCGAGTTTGCTTTTGCGGTAGCCGTAAAGCAGGTAGATGGCCAGTCCGGCACCCATCCACATAAAGAAAAGCGTCCACGATTTAGCGGGTATTTCTATCAGCAGGTAGGCGCAGAAAAGCACGCCCAGTATGGGAATCAGCGAATATTTTTTTATGATGGTCAGGACGGTGAGTATGCCTCCAATCAGCACGAAGACCAGGAAAAGAATTTCCTGAAGGCTGTCTTTGCCCAGCGACTGGAAGGCGGTCTGGATGCGCTCATTGAGCAACCAGATAAATCCGAGATACAGCGCCGGCACAATGAAACGCCCGTTTATATAGGGAAGTTTAAATCCTGTTCTTCCGCTGTTATCAATCTTTGGCAACATGAGCACGCCGCCTGACACCAGTACAAATGCGAACAGCGTGCCGATGCTGGTAAGGTCTGTCATTAGTCCACTCTGTAAAAACAAAGCACCGACCGCCACTATCACTCCTGTGAGGATAGTGGAGAAGGAAGGTGTTTTGAATTTTGGATGAATTTTGGCGAATTTTTTTGGCAGCAGACCGTCGCGGCTCATACTCATCCAGATACGCGGTTGTCCGAGTTGAAATACCAGCAACACACTGGTGGTGGCGACCACTGCACTGATAGAGACGATGTATCCAATCCAGGTCTGTCCGATTTTTTCAAAAACATAAGCCAGCGGATCGGTTACGTTCAGTTCACTGAAATGCACCATACCCGTCAGCACCAGCGCAATCAGAATATAGAGCACGGTGCAAATGGCGAGCGAATAAAGCATTCCCTTTGGCAGATCCCGCTGGGGATTTTTGCATTCCTCTGCCGTTGTGGAGATGGCGTCAAACCCGATATAGGCGTAGAACACAGCAGAAACCCCTTTGAGAACACCTTCAAATCCATTGGGCATGAATGGTGACCAGTTGGATGGCTGGACAAAGAAAAATCCAAGTATGATGACAAAGATGATAACAGCAATTTTGAAAACCACCATCGCATTGGTTGATCGCTTGCTTTCTTTCATGCCGATATAGGTGAGGCAGGTGATCAGTCCAACGATGATGAAGGCGGGGAGGTTGATAAAAATATGGTAACCGCCGATGACCGGCGCTGCGTTCCAGGCATTGATGGCAAACTGCAGACTGTCTGTGAGTGGCTTCCCTTCCGCCAGTGCGGTCTGAGCGGCGTTATACGCTGTCTGCGCCGTGGCCGGGTCGGCAGTGAGCCAGACCGGCAGATGAACGCCTATCGCTTCCAGAAGGTTGTTGAAATAACCACTCCATGAAATAGCCACCACAATGTTTCCGATAGCATATTCAAGTATGAGGGCCCAGCCAATGATCCAGGCAATGATTTCGCCAAATGAAACATACGCGTATGTGTAAGCGCTGCCTGCAATTGGTACCCTGCTGGCGAACTCCG
>JACMLD010000438.1 GCA_014379785.1 Chitinophagaceae bacterium | reverse complement strand
GGACATTAAAGTGATCATTCTCTCAATGCACAACGACCATTCGATGATTTCAAGGCTGATGGAAATCGGTGCGAACTCCTTTCTCACCAAGAATTCAGACAGTGAGACCATCTACCAGGCGATAAAAACCTGTTTTGAACAGGAGTTTTTCTTTAATGAGCTAACCAACAAGGCGCTTTTGAGCGGACTGCGCACAAAAAAAGTGGAGCATGCCCCGGAAGATGTTCACCTCAATGACAAGGAAGTCAGAATCCTTAAGCTCATGTGTGAAGAGAAAACCACCAAGGAAATTGCCGATATCGTTGATATCAGTCCAAGAACAGTAGAAGCAATCCGCGATAAGCTGAAAACAAAAACCGGTGCCAAAAGCATGGCAGGTCTGGTCATGTATGCGGTAAAAAACGGCATCCTGGAAGAGAAAACGGAATAATTCTCAGGCATGAAGAACGGTTTTCTCTAACTTTCCGGTCTGAAGGCAATGTAGCCGGAAACAAACTTGCAAATTGATCGCTTTCCTCAAGGGTATCTTTATTCTCAAAACCCCAGCAATGGTGCACATGGATGTGCATGGGGTTGGCTATGAAGTCCAGGTGACCCTCAATACATACGTTACCATCAAGGACCTGAAAGACGGATTTCTGCATACATACCTGCATATCAGGGAGGATGCCCATATTCTTTATGGATTTTCAGATGCTGCCGAGAAGGAAATGTTCCTCCATCTCTTATCAGTAAACGGCATTGGTGCAGCAACCGCCCGCGTGATGCTGTCATCTGTGAGGCCCGACGAAATTTCGAGGGCAGTGGTGCAGGGAAATGTAAAATTGCTCGAAAGCGTAAAAGGCATAGGCAAAAAAACGGCGGAAAGGATTGTACTGGAACTCCGCGACAAACTCAGCAAGCAATCCCTGGAAGCAAATATCTCTCCTTTGGTACACAATACGTTAGAGTTGGATGCGTTTAATGCGTTGCTGGCGTTGGGCATTGCCAGACCAGCTGCGGATCAGGCAGTTAGAAAAATAATGTCAACCCAGCCTGCTCCCGAAAACGTAGAAGAAATCATAAAAAAAGCATTGAAAATTTTGTAAGCCTATTGACCCCAGCTCTACCTAACTAATTCACGCGAGAAGTTTTGGCTGTTTCACTTCGTTTTTTCATTAAGACTGCGGTTTCCGTGCTGGCTGCCTTTGTGCTTACTGGTACCCTGTCTGCTTATGCCCAGACTCCCGCCGGCGATACCTCCAAAAATCCAACCGCCGATACCCTCAAATATCCCATTACCGATAGAAGGGCTGACAAGTTTTCAACACCGGGCAGAACATCACTGGACCTGAAAGATCCGGCAAACATCAACCAGTCGATCGAATACGATCCCAAAACAAAGCAATACTATATTGTAGAGAAAATCGGCAGCATGTACTACCGCAAGCCGACTTACCTCACCTATGACGAATTTATTCGCCTCAGAGGAAAGCAACTGGAAAACGACTATTTCAAAAAACGCTCGAGCATCCTGAGCGGCCTGAATAAAAAACTGCTGAAACCAAAACTCAGCGTCACGGACAACCTTTTCAACAGAATCTTCGGCAACGGAAAAATTGAGATCAAGCCACAGGGAAACGTGGAAATTCTGGCGGGCTACCAGGGCCAGAAAATCAATAATCCAACCCTGCCGGAAAGGGCGCGTAAAAATGGCGGCTTTGACTTCGACATGAACGCCAACCTCAATGTCATTGCCAATATCGGTGACAAATTAAAGCTGCCAATCAACTACAACACACTTGCTACATTCGACTTCGATAACCAGCTAAAACTTGATTACACTGGTACGGATGATGAAATCATTAAACGAATTGAAGCGGGAAACGTATCGTTTTCAACAAAAGGTTCACTGATACAAGGCGCCCAGCAGCTGTTTGGTATCAAAACACAGCTGCAGTTTGGTAAACTGTATGTGACTTCAGTTCTTGCAAACCAGCGTTCGCAGAGGCAGTCACTCGGCCTCCAGGGCGGATCGGCAAGCACCCTCTTTGAATTCAAAGCCGATGATTACGAAGAAAACAGGCACTTCCTGCTTTCGCAATACTTCAGAAGAAATTACAACAAGGCAATGGGCAACCTCCCGGCCGTAAATTCTCTTGTGCAGATATTGCAGCTGGAAGTATGGGTCACCAACCGGAATGGATCCACGACCGATACCCGCGATATCGTATCGCTGATGGATCTTGGGGAACTCAACCCTTACAATACCAATATCGGCCCGCAGAGACCACTGCCGGACGGACTGCCCGACAATGATGTCAACAATGTCTACCGGAATATCATCAACGACCCGAACAGCAGAAATTCCTCATTCGTTACTTCGAGATTGAACGCACTCGGGCTTACGCCTGTTCAGGATTTTGAAAAAACATTTGCGCGTAAACTTTCTTCGAGCGATTACTATTTCGACCCACAGATCGGATTTCTTTCGCTGAACAGTCCATTGCAACCCGATGAAATTCTGGGTGTGGCTTACCGCTACAGCTACAATGGAAAAATTTACCAGGTGGGTGAGTTTTCACAGGATATACCACCCGATACCACCGCTGCCAAAGCAGGCACGCAGAAAGTACTTTTCCTGAAATTGCTGAAAGCAACATCGCAGAGACCCAATCTTCCGATCTGGGATCTGATGATGAAAAACGTGTATGCGCTCAAAACGCGCGATGGCAGCTACCTCAGCAGCGTACAGCCGACAGATTTCCAACTGAATATCCTCTACGAGCAGCCGAGTCTTGGTACAAAAAGATATCTGCCCGAGGGTCCCAGGGCCCTTACGCCATTGCTCTCGGTGCTGCGATTAGATACACTTAACAACCGGTTGGACCCCCAACCGGATGGCATCTTCGACTATATAGAAGGAAAAACCATATTGAGTCAGCAGGCCAGGATCATCTTTCCATTGATCGAACCTTTTGGTGAAGACCTTGCCCAGCGTGCGTTTCCGGGGAGTCCGCAGGAACTGCTGGACAAATATGTTTACTACCCACTTTACGATACCATCAAGGAAATCGCCAAAACATACGCCAACCTCGACCGCTATATCATCAGCGGCCGTGCAAAGGGACAATCGACTTCAGAAATATCTCTCGGCGCATTCAACGTGCCGCCGGGTTCGGTAACGGTTTCATCAGGTGGACAAACACTGATGGAAGGCATCGACTACTCGGTTGACTACAGCAACGGTACAGTCAAAATACTCAATCAGGCCATCATCAATTCAGGCATACCGGTAAACGTGCAGTTTGAAAACAACGGCGGATTTGGATTGCAGCAACGAAACTATCTCGGCTTGCGATTCGACTACCTGGCGAAAAATACTGCCAAAGAATCTCTGACGATCGGCGGACAAATGGTAAGAATGGGAGAGCGTCCGTTTTTTACAAAAGTGAGTACTCAGGATGGCGATCCAATCCGAAACACCATGTACGGAGTGGACTTCAGCTACCGATCAGAATTTCCAAAGCTCACCCGCTGGCTCGATAAACTGCCAGGTTACCATAGTACTGAGATGAGTAATATACAGGCTTATGGTGAGGCAGCGGCTATCAAACCCGGCCATCCGCCCCAAATAGGAAAGGGTGCAAGCGGGGCGATTTATGTAGATGATTTTGAAGGCGCCAGAAGCAATATCGATCTCCGGTTTCCGCTGATCAGCTGGGTGCTTGCATCAACGCCTCAGAACAATGGTCTTTTTCCGGAAGGCTCATTCAGAGATTCATTGCCATACGGTTTCAATCGTGCAAAAATTGCCTGGTATAATATTGAACCCAATCTGCAGGATGCAAAAGGTACCAACAACCCCGTGCGCGGTTACCAGGATTTCTCTGACCCGAGAATCCGCGGAATCAATCAGCAGGAAATTTATCCAACAAGAACACCGGAATACGGACAAGCCCAACTGGTTACTTTTGACCTTGCTTACTACCCAGAAGATCGCGGTCCATATAATTATGATGCAAGACCCGGCAGCGTAACACCATCCGGAAAACTTGCCAATCCCAAAACACGATGGGGTGGTATCATGCGTGCTATCGACCAGACCGATTTTGAGAGCGGAAACGTGGAATACCTGGAAGTCTGGATGCAGGATCCTTTTCTAAAAAAACCCAACAGTACAGGCGGACAGTTTTATATTCATCTTGGAAATATTTCCGAGGACATACTTCGTGATGGCCGCCGTCAGTTTGAAAACGGATTGCCGGGAGCAGACGGACAGGCAACCGTTGATCCTACCTCTGCCTGGGGCAATGTGCCTGCAAATCCAATCCAGGTAACAAATGCATTTTCGAACGATCCGGGTGACCGTCCCTTTCAGGACGTTGGTCTCGACGGTCTTACAAATGACTCAGAAAAAAACAAGTTCGGAAGCTTCCTGAACCAGATCGCAACAATCTTTGGCACCGGCTCGCCCGTCTATCAAACAGCACTTGGCGATCCTTCAAGCGATGACTTTAAAAACTACCGCGACGCAAACTATGATGCGCAAAATGCGGATATCCTCAGCCGTTATAAGCAAATCAATAATCCACACGGCAACTCGCCGATTGCAGATGCCAACTCAACCGTTACCACCGCATTTACACTATATCCTGACCAGGAAGATCTCAACCGCGACAATACACTGAATGAACTGGAGGAATATTTTCAATACAAACTGGACTTACAGCCGGGATTGTTGCAGGTGGGACAAAACTATATCACCGATGTTCGTTCATTTACTCCCACCATTCCAAACGGAAAACCGGAAAAATGGTACCTGTTTCGCATTCCGATCAGAGAGTACGAATCGAAAGTTGGTAATATCCCTGACTTCAAATCAATCCGATTCATAAGAATGTTTCTTCATGGTTTTGAAGATTCAGTAGTTGCGCGTTTTGCAAAATTTGAATTGGTGCGTAACCAATGGAGAAGTTTTGCATTTCAGGTTGACACAACGGGTAACTATACTCCACTGCCCCCAAACACAGGTACGGAATTCAACGTGCTGGCCGTAAACGTAGAGGAAAACAGCCAGCGCAGTCCGGTTCCAGGCATTCCATATGTCACCCCACCCAATATTGAAAGACAGCAGTTGCTGAGCAATAACAATGTAAACATCCTGCAGAATGAGCAGAGCATGAGTCTTCAGATCTGCGGACTCCAGCGCAATGATACACGTGGTGTTTTCAAAACTTTCAATCTTGACCTTCGTCAGTACGGCAATCTTTCTATGTTTATCCATGCGGAAGGAAGAGGAACTTTTGACGGACTCGGGCCCAATGCACTCGCAGCAGTGATCAGATTAGGCAATGACTTTGTGAGCAACTATTATGAAATAAGAATACCGCTTACCAAGACAAACTGGAACACCAGTGACCCTGCCAGGATATGGCCTGAATCTAATGAACTGATGCTGGAAATGCAGCGGCTGATCAGGTTGAAAGTAAAACGAAACAGTACCGCCCAGCCGAGTATTTATTACAGTGAAACCGACCCTGATGGCAAGACATATGCCGTAATTGGAAATCCCAATCTTGGCGAAGTGAGAGGTATATTTCTGGGAGTACAGAATGTCGGGCAGGAAGATGCGTGTACGGAAGTTTGGTTCAATGAACTCCGGCTTTCGAACCTCAACGAAAAAGGTGGATGGGCAGCACTCGGCCGCGTAGATTTCAAACTGGCTGACCTGGGAACCATGACGCTCAGCGGCAGTTACAAAACCATTGGATTTGGAAATCTTGACCAGCGCGTAAATGAAAGATCAAGAGAAAATCTTTCTCAGTTTGATGCAGCGGCCAACCTCGAACTCGGAAAATTCTTTCCACAGAAGACAGGCATTTCAATACCAACATACGCGAGCTACTCACAGACAGTGAGTACGCCACAATATGATCCGTATGATCTGGATATCACACTCAAAGACAAGCTAAAGGCTGCCGGTGCTAAAAAGGATTCGATCCGCGATGAGGCAGTGGATGTGCAAACGATCAAAACGGTCAACTTTACAAACGTCAAGAAAAACAATACTACCGGAAAGAAACAGAAGCCATGGAGTATTGAAAATATTGATGTGAGTTATTCGTATACAAAACTGGAACATCACAGCCCGTTGATAGAAAGCGATGAACTCACCACACATCGTGGCGGACTTGGATACAACTACACTTCTACACCAGTGTATTGGCGGCCGTTGCAGCGTATTATAAAATCTTCTTCGCCATGGGTGAAACTGATCAAAGATTTTAATGTCAATCCCGTACCATCGTTATTGAGTTTCAGGGCAGATGCCAAAAGACAGTTTGGTGCTTTCCGTCCGAGAAATGTAGGCGGTCCCAAGGGCATACTTCCTGAGACCTACAACAAGTATTTTACGTTCGACCGTTACTATACACTTCGCTGGGATCTGACCGAAAGGTTGAATATCGATTTCAATGCCATCAACAATGCGCGCGTGGATGAAGGTCCGGGCAGGCTGAACAGTTTTGAAAAACGAAAGATGTGGAACAACTTCTGGGACGGCGGAAGAAATACATATTATCAGCAACAGGCAGTTGTGACTTATACTCTTCCAACGTCCAAAATTCCTTTTCTGGACTGGACGACCATGCGTGTAGGATATACTGCCAAGTATAACTGGATTGCTGCATCACTCGATACCGTTGCAAAAAAACTCGGAAACTTCCTCAGCAATACACAGGAGAAAAATGCTTCTGCTGAATTTGATCTCACCTTGTTGTATAATAAAAGCAGGTGGCTCCGTGCGCTCGATTGGGACGCACCAGCGGCAACGCCTGCACCACCGGCGCCACCGGTAAAAAATCCTGCAGACACCACGAAGAGCGGAAAGAAAAAAAGAGTAAAGAAGATCCGTAATCCAAATGAACTTCCCGAATTGCATATAGCAGTAAAAGTGATTGGCCGTTTGCTTACTTCTGTAAAACGGGTCAGTGTCACTTATGCCTCTACCGGTAATACGAGTCTTGCCGGTTATACTGACAGCACGAAAATCCTGGGGATGAACTGGAGAAATCACGCACCAGGTTTTGATTTTGTGATGGGCAGACAACCGGATACCAACTATATCAACCGCTTTGCCCAGAAAGGGTTTATCGTCAATAATCCGCTGCTCAATCAACTCAACAGGCAGGATTACAATGAGAGACTGACGATCACAGCTCAGCTCGTGCCTGTGCGCGACCTTTCGATCGACCTCAACCTTGAAAAGAGTTTTGGGAAAACTTATTCCGAATTGTTTAAGGATACCACAGGCAGTGCCGGCTTTGCAAGACTGAGTCCGTACACCTCGGGTAGTTTCAATGTGTCTTACATCGCATTCAATACCTTGTTTGATAAAGTGAAGCCGAATGAAATCTCGGGCACTTTCCAGAAGTTTCAAGATTACAGGATTGTACTTTCCGAAAGACTGGCAAAGATGAACCCATATTCAAAAGATGTGAATGGAAATCCGATTCAAAACAGTGATGGATATTACAAAGGATACACACGGTATGCGCAGGATGTGTTGATTCCGGCTTTTGTTGCTGCCTACACAGGAAAAGATCCAAATACGGTGGCGCTCGTAAAACAGGAAAATCCAAAAATTACTTCGAATCCATTCCGCGGTATAAAGGCGAAGCCAAACTGGCGCGTTACTTACAATGGACTTACCCGTATAAAAGGCTTCGAAAAAATATTCAGCAGTTTTACCGTCACGCATGCCTATAATGGAAGCCTTGGAATGAACAGCTTCAATTCAGCATTGCTGTTTGAGGATCCGCTGAGACAAAATTTCCCGGGGTTTATCGATACACTTACAGGCAATTTTATTCCCTATTTTCTTGTCCCGAATATTTCCATTTCCGAGGCTTTTGCTCCGTTTATTGATCTGGACATGCAGTTTACCAACCAGCTCGGTGCGCGTTTCGAGTATAAGAAGTCAAGGCAGTTGAGCCTCAGCCTGGTAGATTTTCAGCTGAGTGAGGCGAGGGCCACAGAGTTCACTATTGGCGCGAGATGGAGAAAAAGAGGATTTGCGCTGCCATTCAAGGTGCCATTCACCAAAAAAGACACGAAAAAACTGGAAAACGATATCACCTTCACTTTTGACTTTGGTCTGAGGGACGAAGTGACGTCAAACAGCCGTCTTGACCAGACAACCGCACTGCCAACGGCCGGTCAGAAAGTCATAACCATTCAGCCAAGTATTGATTATGTGTTGAATAACAGGGTGAAAGTCATCCTCTATTTTGACCAGCGCCGGACGATTCCCAAAATCTCCACTTCTGCCCCGATTACCAATACAAGGGGTGGGGTCAAAGTCAATATTTCCCTTGCCCAATAGGGGTTAAATCTTAAATTCTGCCTAATTAGGACTTGAAAACGAAAATCTGGCAATACACTTGCATCTAATCACGTTAAAGCATAAATTAGGGCTTCCAATCCTGCATCTTATAAAAACCAGACGTTTATGAAACATTCATTGTGCAAAATTCTCAGCCTTACGGCTTTGCTGTTTTTCTCCCTCTCGTCGGCTTTTGCACAAAGCGATGTTATCCGTCTGGAAAATTGCATGAATGAGTCTTACAAACCACAGATTGACAGCCTGAAGCAACTTTTTGAATCAAAAGGATATGAAGTGGTCCGTGAAGCTTCTATGAAGATGGAGAGCGAATACGAGATGCCCATCATCGTTCCCCTGACCCAGGGTGCCTGGTACCAGTTTGTATTTATCGGTGAACCAACTTCAAAGCTTTACGAAGTGAGAATGTTTGATTACAACGAAAGACAGGTTGTTTTCCAGCAGAAAAAATGGGGAGATATTGATGGAAATATCATCACTTACTCATACATACCACAGTTCTCCGAATATCATATGATCAAGCCTGTTCAGGTCAACAAGCAGAAGAAAAAAGGTCTTTGCGGATATGTGATGCTGCTCAAAAAAGTGAAATAATCCTCTTTATTTACGGTTTAAGTAGAAAGAATTTGCCTGCGCTGTGCAGGTTACCACGATATCGTTGAGGCATACATGTGCCGGCAGGGTAGTAGTGTAATATATAATGTCTGCCAGATCTTCAGCACGCAAAGCCTGATAACCTTCGTATACTTTTTTAGCTGCTTCTTCATTTCCTTTCAATCTCACCATGGAGAATTCTGTTTCTGCCGCCCCGGGATGGATGCCTGTTACCTTGATGCCATGTCTCAGCAGGTCTATGCGCATAGATTTTGTAATGGCGTCGACTGCGTGTTTTGATGCACAGTATACATTTCCTTTTTCATACACTTCTTTGCCGGCCGTTGAACCTATATTGATGATATGTCCGTTTTTGCCGGCAATCAGAAATGGCAATATCAGTTTGCTGATATAAAGCAATCCTTTCACATTGGTGTCGATCATATTGTCCCAGTCATCCAGCGATGCTTCTTCAAAATAGTCTCTGCCTGCGGCGAGCCCTGCGTTGTTGATGAGAATATTTATAGATTGCCATTGCGCGGGGATGCTTTCTATTGCGGTCTGTACGGCTTTCCGGTCGCGTATGTCAAAGCTGAGAGGAAGAATATCGACGGAGTATCTGGAGCTGAGTTCTTCCGAAAGTTGCTTAAGGCGCTCTTCGCGTCTGCCGGTGATGATGCAATTGAATCCTTCTGAGGCGAATTTTATTGCGGTGGCTTTACCAAATCCGGAAGTTGCGCCGGTTATCAAAACAATTCTGTTCATTGCCGAAATTAGCAAATCATCGAATCAAAACCATCGTTCCCTTTTTGAAGATTGTTTTCCCGGTAAAGTCGCGGCCCTGCACTACCCACACATAAGTACCAGTGTCCTGTTTTTTTCCTGCATACCTACCATCCCATCCGCTGCCATCGGTGCCACTGAATATGAGATTTCCAAGTCTGTTATAAACTCTGAAGAAATCAATTCTTGAGATACCAACAGGGATGGGTCTGAAGAGATTGTTTTGGGTTTTGTCTGGTGTGAATGCGTTTGGTACGAAAATATCCGGGGCCGTCTGAAACACTTTTATATTGATGGTATCTACGTTGAAACAATCTTCAGGAGTCGATACCCTTACTATATAAGTATACACACCGCTGGTGGAGAACACTGCGACGGGTGACTGTATATTGTTCTGGTTGAGATTTGTAGGGGGTGTCCACAGGTAATTCTGCGCACCAGTTGCACGCAATTGCAGGGGTTGATTGACAACTACCGATGTGTCGTTTCCTGCAAAGGCAATCACCGGAGGTCTGACAGTAACCACTACTGTATCAAGTCCGGGTTTTGGACATCCTAGCACGTCATAAACCTGCATGACGTAGCTGGTTGTGCGGAGCGGATAAGCAAGCGGGTCCAGGATATTGCGGTTACTGAGCGCGGTGCCGGGCGTCCATATAACTGATGAACCAATCATTGCGCCGTTTAGTTGAGCAGTATCGCGATAGCAAATTACAGTATCCGGTCCCGCATTTGAACCCGGGTAAGGAACAGTCCTGATGGTGATGTCATCGGTGGTATTACACTTGCCGATTCTGGCGGTAACATTGTATGTGGTGGTGGCTGCCACAGGCCGGGCAACCGGATTTTTTATATTTGGATTGTTCAGCGTTGCTGCGGGCGTCCAGGTAAAGTATAATCCGTCTCCCGATGGCCGGAGGGTAACGGGATCCGTGAGACAAATGGTGGAATCGGGACCAGCATTGAGCGTGACGAAGTCAACGACGCGGACAGTGACAGTATCCTTATTGACGCATCCGAATTCGTCCAGGGTCACTTCATATTTAGTTGTTACCAGCGGGTAAACTAGCGGGTTCGGAGTATTCGGATTGATGATCCGGCTGTTTGGCTGCCAGCTGAAATTGCCAAGACCGCTTGCATTCAACTGCAGGGTATCAATGCTGCAAATGAGCGTGTCTTTAAATGCAAGAGCAATCAGCGGTTTGTCTTTTACTTCGATTGACAATGCAACGGTATCGCGACAGCCTTTGTTGCTTTCGACAATGAGCTCTACCGTTTTGGTGCCGATCGTGCTGTATTTCCAGGATGGATTTTGCTGGGTTGAGATATCTGTTGTCGTAGTTTCATCGCCGAAGTTCCAGGTCCATTTGCTCGCGGCGCCGTAAGTGGATTTAGTGGTATCGTTGAACGAGATGGCATTCAGTACGCATGATCCTACCT
>JACMLD010000437.1 GCA_014379785.1 Chitinophagaceae bacterium | reverse complement strand
GTAAAAGGCAAGAGATATATTTTTCCTCATGCGGAAGTGATGATCCATCAGCCGAGTATCGGCGGACATTACCAGGCGGTCAGTGCTGATCTTGAAATCCAGGCAATTCAGACCAAGCGCACCAAAGAGATTGCAGCACGCATTCTGGCAGAAAATTGCGGAAAGAAATTTGAGCAGGTCATGAAGGACTTCGATCGCGATTACTGGATGGATGCAAAAGAAGCAATCAACTACGGTATTGTTGATCAGCTGATAGAGAAATTATAATTGTCAATTATAGGCAGGAATAGAGTAGTATTTTATTGGAAGAAACCGCTTTGATGCGGTTTTTTTCGTCTCAAGAATTGAGTTGGATTAACTAAAAAAGTTTGTGACCTTTGTAGTCGGAGAAAAAGTTATGGCAAAAAACACATTACATTGTTCTTTCTGCGGACGCAGCCGTGATGAGGTGAAGATCCTGATTGCCGGACAGGAAGGACATATATGCGAAAACTGTGTGGAACATGCGCAGGAGATCATTGAGCAGGAGCTGATGATCAGAAATGAGGCATCACCCGCTTCTTCCCAATTTAAGCTGAATGTCAAAAAGCCGGTCGAGATAAAAAGATTTCTTGACGAGTATGTGATCGGACAGGATGATGCGAAGAAGGTACTTGCTGTGGCGGTGTATAATCACTACAAGCGTTTGCAGCAGAAAGTCACTGAGAACGACGTGGAGATTGAAAAGAGTAATATCGTAATGGTCGGTGAAACCGGGACAGGAAAGACATTGCTCGCAAAAACCATTGCGAAGTTGTTGAATGTTCCCTTTGCTATTGTTGACGCCACCGTTTTTACTGAGGCAGGTTATGTGGGTGAGGATGTAGAGAGCATACTGACAAGATTGCTGCAGGTTTGTAATTATGATGTTACGGCTGCAGAACGAGGCATTGTTTATATCGACGAGATTGATAAGATTGCGCGCAAGGGTGATAACCCGTCTATCACACGCGATGTAAGCGGTGAAGGTGTGCAGCAGGGTATGCTTAAGTTGCTGGAGGGAACAGATGTACTGGTACCACCACAGGGTGGCCGTAAGCATCCTGAGCAGAAGCTGATAAAAATCAACACACAAAATATTTTATTTATTTGTGGTGGTGCATTTGATGGCATCGACCGGTTGATTGCACGCAGGGTAAATACAAATGCGATTGGGTTTAACGTAAATAAGGAGCAGCAGGAGCTGATGAAGAAAAATCTTCTTCAATATGTGAATGCGCAGGATTTGCGTCATTTCGGGCTGATACCAGAGTTGCTGGGACGTTTGCCTGTGGTGACTTTCCTCAATCCATTGGATGCAAATACCCTTCGCTCAATTTTGACTGAGCCGAAAAATTCTTTGGTGAAGCAGTACAAAAAGTTGTTTGAGATTGAGGGAATACAACTCGAGATTGATCCTGAGGTGCTGGACTTTATGGTGACGAAGGCGATGGAATACAAGTTGGGAGCGCGTGGTTTGAGGAGTATTTGTGAGAACATCCTTACTGATGCGATGTTTGAGTTGCCTTCTTCGAAAGAGAAGAGTTTTCATCTTACTGCAGACTATGCCAATAAGAAGTTTGACAAGAGCAAGATGAGTTTGCTGAAAGTAGCCTAGCAGTATTTTTTTTATGATATCCAACCCCTGCCATCTGATGGCCGGGGTTTTTTAAATTTTGAGCTTATGGAAGAATTGATTCAGCGGTTGGTCGCGAATGGTTTGACGCCCGAGCAGGCTGCAAAGGCAGTAGAGACTATCAAGGATTTTGCAAAGGAGAAGTTTCCTCCTTTTGCCGGTGCTATTGATAAGGTTTTTGACACTTATTCGCCAAAGGATGATTTTTTGGATTGAAGGTGAACGGTTTATCAGTTGATTCGTTGACCCGTTGATTCGTCAGTGCCGCGTTACTTTAGTGCTTCGCGGGCGATGACTATTTTTTGAATCTCGGAGGTTCCTTCACCGATGGTGCAGAGTTTTGAATCGCGGTAAAATTTTTCCACCGGAAAGTCTTTTGTATATCCGTAGCCGCCAAATATCTGGACCGCGTCGTTGGCTGTTTTCACTGCTACTTCACTTGCATAGTATTTTGCCATGGCCGCTTCTTTGGTCATGCTTTGCTTTCTGTTTTTCAGGTCGGCGGCCTGCATGGTGAGCAGTTCTGCAGCCATGATTTCGGTCGCCATATCAGCCAGTTTGAAAGAAATCGCCTGGAAGTTTGATATCGGCTGATCAAACTGGTGTCTTTCTTTTGAATACTGCAGTGCTGCTTCGTATGCTCCCTTAGCGATACCAAGGCTGAGTGCGGCAATGGATATTCTGCCGCCGTCGAGTACTTTCATTGCCTGCTTGAAACCCTCTCCTACGGCGCCCATGCGCTGAGTGTCGGGGATGCGGCAGTTTTCAAATATCATTTCCGCGGTTTCGCTTGCGCGCATGCCGAGTTTGTTTTCTTTTTTGCCGCCGCTAAAGCCTTTTGTGCCTC
>JACMLD010000436.1 GCA_014379785.1 Chitinophagaceae bacterium | reverse complement strand
TTTTCTTTTCATAAAATTATTTTTTCTTTTTCTTAAGTACCTGCAAAACATCGTCCAGCTGGTCAAATCGACTGACCCATATCTTGCGAAACTGCTCCAGCCATTTGTCTATCTCTTTCATTTTGTCCGCCTCCAGCAGGTAATAGATCTCTCTTCCCCTGTGCTCCTGTTTTACCAGTTCACATTCCGTCAATATCCGCAGGTGCTTGGATATTGCCTGCCGGCTCGTCTCAAAATGCTCCGACAAAGCATTGGGTGTCATCGCCTGTAAGGCAATGAGGGTAATAATCGCCCTTCGGGTGGGGTCTGCTATCGCCTGAAAAATATCCCTTCTCATCATTTGTTTTTTAAAGACACCATTCGGTTGCAAATATATGTGCAACTGGCAGGTTTCGCAAACTTATTACGATAATTTTCGCGCACGTTTTTTATTGTCCCTGATTGCCCATTCGGCCATGGCGTTCAACACAGGCGTCAGCGCCCGACCCGCAGCACTCAAATGATAGGTCACCACCGGCGGTACCACATGCTCAGCATCTCTTATCACCAGGTCGTCTTCCTGTAACTGCTTCAAATGCTGTATAAGCATCTTTTCAGAAATGGAAGGAATGGCCCTCCGCAACTCGCTGTACCTTTTTGCACCACTCATCAGCTGGAAAAGAATAATCGGCTTCCAATGGCCGCCAATCCGGTTCATCACATAAGTGACGGGACAAGACAACAACGCAATGCCCTTATTCATATTCCTGGTTGAACTCTCTTTGATTTTTGCCATACATACATACTTTGGGGTAAGTACTTGTCTAAAAGTAAGTACAAAGGTAATTTTGTTGCTCAATAAAAAAACAAACAATGAAAATTACTTTGACAGGCTCACTCGGAAATACATCCACCCCGCTCGCAAAAATCCTTATTGCAGCCGGACATGACATCACCGTCATCAGCAGCAACAAAAATAAGTCTGAACAGATTAGAGCCTTCGGTGCAATACCCGCCATTGGATCTATACACGATGTATCCTTTCTCACAAAAGCATTCGCAGGTGCGGATGCAGTATATACAATGGTACCTCCCGACTTCTCCGCACCAGACTATCGGAAATACATCAGCACCATTGGAGAAAATTATGCAACCGCCATCAACGCCGCACGAGTGAAAAAAGTTGTAAACCTCAGCAGCATCGGCGCACATCTTGAAGCCGGCACCGGACCAATCAAAGGTCTGCATGATGTGGAGAAAATCCTTGACAGCCAGACTTCCGCAACCATCACGCATCTTCGCGCAGGGTTTTTCTTTGTGAACTTCTTCGCAGATATTCCAATGATAAAACAAATGAACATCATCGGCGGAAATTACGCTGAATCCACAAAACTCAGACTCGTTCATCCTACAGACATTGCTGAAGCCGCAGCCGAAGAACTTCAAAAAGAATCCACACAAAACAAAATCAGATATGTGGTGAGCGACAGCCAGACAGCAACCACCATTGCAAAGGAACTGGGAGCCGCAATAAATAAACCAGATTTAAAATGGATAAAATTCAGCGATGAAGATGCATTTAACGGAATGACAACTGCGGGCCTGCCGACAGAGATCGCCAGAAACTATGTGGAAATGTTTCAGGCAGCGGATAGCGGAAAACTGTGGGAAGATTTTGATACAACGGAATCTATTCCGGGTCACCGCAAGCTGAAAGAATTTGCACAGGAATTCGCAACACGCTATAATCATTCAAACTAAAACACAATCAACAAAAGGCGAAAATATCTTTCGCCTTTTTCATTCTATAATCTTATATTTAATATAATCTACTCCTTTGCCAAGCCGTCTTGTATACACCTAATCCCCCCCCCTGGTAGTGGCATCATTTTTTCTGTAGGACATTGGCTATTCTTTTTCAACCCAATAAAACAAACAGCATATGAAGTACTTGTTACTGCTGGCTATCCCATTGGCCATAGTGTCCTGCGGCCCCTCAGACGAAAAAATTCAGACAGAAGTAAATGGCAAACTCACGGGCGGATCAGTTACTGCCAGTGTGTCAAAAGGTGTTGTGACGTTGACCGGGGAATGTCCTGACGATCCCTGCAAGACCAACAGCGAAGCATCGGTAAAAGATTTGAAAGGCGTAAAGTCAGTTGTAAACAATATTTCTGTTGCACCTCCGCCAGTTGTTCAGGACGCGCCCGTCATCAACCCTGATGCTGCATTGACCGGTCTGGTTTCGGAAGTGGTGAAAAAATATCCGGGAGTGAAAGCTGATGTTGTCGATGGCGTGGTTACACTCACAGGTACCGTCCGTCGCGCAAACCTGCAGCAGCTATTACAGGATGTAACCGACACGAAACCAAAAAACACTGTAAATAAATTAACCATTAAATAACCTTGCTACTATGGAACTCCAAACAAAATATCAACGCCTGATCACAGCAGTCAGAGAAAAAGACAACAACGTTCAGATCAATGAACAGGAAAACATTCTTTACATAGATGGTAAAGTCGGAACCGAACAGGAAAAAGATGCTCTTTGGGACATCTACAATGAACTGGATCCGGATTACCGCGTCGGTGATGTTCGTCTCAATCTCTCTACCGGCAATGAAGGCAGCGAAGAAGTGTACGAAGTCCGTTCCGGTGACAGCCTGAGCAAGATCGGTAGCCGCTATGGTGTTGCCTGGAAAGATATCTACGAAGCAAACCGCGATCAAATAAAAAATCCCGATCTCATTCAGCCAGGA
>JACMLD010000435.1 GCA_014379785.1 Chitinophagaceae bacterium | reverse complement strand
TGATTCTTTTCAGGAAACAGCAAACCCTGCGAGTACATTACATCGTGGGGAATGAGACCGGGTGCAGTGTATTTTTCGGTTGCATCCAGTACATATACTTTTTCGTCGATGGTAACATGCGCAAGCAATCTGTTAAACTGCCCATAGCCAGGAATAACCATATTCACCAGGCCGTGTTCCGTGCTGCTGGCCAGCATTGGCCGGACTTTAAGTTTAGCTTCTTTTAGTAGTGAAATCAGAATCATGTTTACCTCACCCTGCGTGCCCGTTTTTTCTTTCCAGGCATTTTTCATTCCTTCATTGGCCAGGTAATTGTCCCGGTCACTGCATGCCATGTTCTTTCTGACATAATTGTAGACCATTTTCATTCTTCTGAGAGGATCTTTCACAGTCGCCAACTGGGCGTCGAGCTCCTCAGTGCCGGAAAGATTTTTATAGAACTGCATGCCAAAATCATTGTGCTGGTTGAGCCGGTCTGTGAGCTGTCCCCAGGTTGGTGTGAGATTTTGCCGCTGCATGCCGCTAAATTTCGCTGCAAGAAAATTCAGCTCAATCCTTTGCAGGTAGTCGTAGATACAACTGATATACGGTTCATCTCTCAAACCAGGAATATCTGTCATTACATAAGTTCTGATCTGACGATCCTTTCTGCTTTGATCCTGAAATTGCACTGGCAGCGTACATAAAGCAGAGGTGGTAATCTCAAATTCATTCGGGAAGCTGACTGTATAGCGACTGAGTTTTACAGGAATTTCAGCTTGAAAATACCAGCCTCTTGCATTGAGATTGCTGTATTCGCGCTGAAACTTATACTCTATGATACTGCCGGGTTTTACATCCGGAAAAGTAAAGGCGATTTCCGACTGGTTGCGGCTGTTTTTCTTTTCAAAGATGGAGGCATTGTCGAGTTTTGAAATAGTGACCTCACCGTTCGGCGAGAAATTATAGGTCTGGCCACTGATATTCTTTATTCTCTCAAGATTCCCTGCCCTTGCATAGGGGATATGGATGTCGCCCTGTCCAACACCTTTTTCATTTAGTATTTTTATCCTTACCCTTTCTTCTGTGACAGTATAAAAGTTGGCATTGTTGGCCATATAACTGAAAGAAAAGAATACATCTGAAGTGGAGAACAAAATCACGGCACTTGCATTCTTATCAAATTCGCATTGTTTAAGCGCAATTTCATCGGGTCGTATTTTGCCGAAAGCGGCTACCGTTGTGTCTTTCTGGGCATTTACAGACAATGCCGCCAGAAGGAAAACTGTCAGTGTTGGGATTCTCAGGTTCAAGGTAGATAGTTTATGGGTTGGCGATTTTTTTCAAAACAATCTGTTCATTGAGGACATCAAACATTCTTTTATAAAATTCTTTCACGTTCGGATATTCTTCCGAAGGAAAGTGACTTTTGTTCCAGACAATTTCAAAAGTGCATATAAATTTTTCTTTAACAGGCTGGCTAATCTTACGTGAAATGTCGATGCTGCGATCCTGTGTCACCATGCGAATTGATTTTGGCGCTGCGTCGATTGAATAACCTGCTGGCAGATCGTATTCTACAGAGAGGTAAATATGTTGCCTGAAACCGTAATTGATGTCTGAAAATCTTTTTGCCGACGAAAATGGATTTGTTTTCAATCCGGAGAACAGGTTGACCGGAGCAAATAGATAATCGCCGGTAACGACCGCAGGCAGTGAAAAATTGAACTCGTGCTCGAGTGCCCCGGATTCTGTTGTGTCATTTACGGTCTTGAAATCGTACATCGTCAGGGTCTCGCCATAAGGCTTGAAGTATTTATCAGAATATTTTGTCTCGTCACGTCTGAATTGTTCGAGTCTTCTTACCCTCGCATAATCCGTACTGCTTGTTTTTGCATGCCCCGTAATGACATTGTCTTTGCCGATTGCACTTTTTACAAAGATGCTGTCGCGGTAAATATTCATGTTGTCGGAAATCGTAATGATTCCACCGCTTTTTCTATTCACCACATAGGCTGTCGTATTCAGCACAGAATAGGGGGTGAGCGTCACTGGAGTGACCCTGTCACATGCATCGAGGTAATACCTTTGACCGTCGATATCCACCACGGCATACACGCCGTTGAATTGTTCAAGATAGGGATACGATGTGTTGACCCTTCCATGATCTCTCTCGCTGATCAGCATAGGGTCAGCTTTCAGACCCGCTTGTCTGAGCAGGTTGACCAGAATGAGATTTATGTCTGCAATGCTGCCTGATTTTTTAATCCAGGCCGATTTAACCCCATCGGCTGTGTATTTGCCGTAAAATCCGTTCCAGCCCATGCTGTTGGAAACAAATTTATGAACGCTTTTCAGTCGGTCTGTCTGATCAGATATCGCTTTCCATGTTTTGATTATTTCTTCGGTGCCCGCGAGATTTTTATCCAGTTGTCTGCCGAACTGTTCTTCATTTGACAGTTCGCGTGAAACCTCCTCCCAGGAGTTGAGGTATTTTTTCATGTTTCCACCACCCATATCATACTGTGCCAGTTGAAACAACACCTGCTGGAGATAGTCTTTTCTCGCATCTATAAAGGGCTCGTCGACCAACGCAGGAATATTCTGCATGGCAAACTCGATGGTGCCGTTTTGAGTATTTTGTTTAATGTCGATCTCGTAATCGGGATGTTTCTGTACGCGATACTGGAATTCTGTATTTGGAAGAATGGCCAGAAAATACCGGCTTTTGATCACAGGTATTTCATCCTGAAAGCTCCAGTCTTCGAGGGCAAAGTAACTTTTTTGAACACTGCGATACTTGTATTCGATGATTGAACCGGCGCGCACACTGGGGAAAGGAATTCTTATTTCACTGTAATACGCATTTCGTTTTGTGTTGAATACCGTTTTTCGGTCAAGCTTTATGGTTTTGCGCGAGTGATCTTTTTCGGTATTGTAAACAAAACCTTCGATATCATCTATGAATTCAAAATCGTTCTTTGAGTAGTAGGGGATGGACACATCGGCCATTCCGATTCCTTTGTCCTTTAAAATTTTCAGTCTTACATGATGATAGGTAATCAGGTTGTTCTGATCATTGTACATGGAATGTGCTTCCTTCACCAGGTAAACGGCATCGGCATCGGGGTCAAAGGGGCATGAAAAATAGTTGTAATCGTCGTTAGTGATATTGCCATAACTGGTGAATTCCTGCGCAAAGGAATCTGATGCCGCGAGAAGCAGCACCCAAATGAATATTCTACGGTTCATAATTCAGAGTGTAAGCCGGGTTCAGCTTCCGGGGACAAAATATCAAAAAAACTGGTGAAAGCCAGCTATTTAGACTAAAATATTGGCAGTAAAATCAAAAACATGATTTAGGTTATGTATCTCTGCCTGATTGCCATGTCTTTATGGGTTGACTTGTTTTTTCAAAACAATTTGATCACCTAGTAGTTCAAACATTTTTTTGTAAAATGCTTTTACTTCGGGGTATTCGTCAACATGGTAAAAGCTTTTATTCCATCTTACTTCCACTGAGCAGGAAACCTTTTCTTTTCCCTCCTGTTTTATCGTGCGGATAATATCAATA
>JACMLD010000434.1 GCA_014379785.1 Chitinophagaceae bacterium | reverse complement strand
TGAAATTGAGAAAGCACAGGAGCTGGGAGTGAATATCAATATCGACAGCCTTTCCAATCTGGAAAAATTTGGCCGCCGTTTCGGCAACACTTATTCGGTAGGGATCCGTCTGAGGCCGAATATCATGGGTGGTGGAAATCTCAAGATTTCTACCGGACATGAAAAAAGCAAGTTTGGCATACCGCTCGAACACATTCATCGCGTACTTGAAATTCTGGAGGAAACAAATCTGAAAATCGACGCACTGCACATTCACACGGGCAGCGAAATAAAAGACGTTGAGATTTTTGCCAAGGGTATTGAAGTGTTGTTTGAAGTGGCACAGCATTTTCCTGACCTCAGATGCCTCGACCTAGGCGGAGGCTTTAAAGTGCCCTATGTGCGCGGCGAGGAAGGCACAGACATCGAAGCACTCGGAAAAAAAATCAAAGAAGAATTTGAGGTTTTTGAAAAGAAATACAACCGTAAGCTGCAGGTATGGTTTGAACCCGGAAAGTTCCTGGTCAGCGAAGCAGGTTTCCTGCTCACCAAAGTCAATGTGATGAAAGATTCCGTGTCTACCAGCTTCGCAGGAGTGGACAGTGGTCTCAATCATCTCATTCGTCCGATGTTTTACGGCTCATGGCATGAGATAGAAAATATTTCTAATCCCGAAGGTCCTATCAACCTCTACACCGTGGTAGGAAATATCTGTGAGACCGATACTTTCGCCGAGGACCGCCCGCTCAATGAAGTGCGTGAAGGGGATTATCTTCTTTTTCACAATGCCGGTGCATACGGATTTGAAATGTCATCCAATTATAATAGCCGGTACAGACCGGCGGAAGTAATGGTTCAGGATGGCAAAGCCCGCCTCATCAGAAGAAGAGAAGAATTCGAAGACTTGTTTAAAACACAGGTAGGGATATAAAAAAACCCCCGGCGAACCGGAGGTTTGTATCCAATGAACCGTCCTTAATATTGATATACGATGCGGATGCCTCGCAATGTTCTCCACTGCTTGTCATCTATTTTTCCTGTGTTGAATATCTGAAGAAAATACAGATACTTATCCTGTATCACTCCGCTTAAATCAAAGTGATTGATTTCTTTTTCAAGGTAGTCATCGGGCACTGAAGAACCCGGAGGGCAACTGTCGAGCGACACTTCCACCTCGCCAGATGGACAATGGTGATCAATGCTTTTTCTGAGAAATGCTACCTGCATCGGAGAATCGCTGGTGTTCTTATAATAGATCGTCAATGTGCTGATGTCTGCGCCAACCGGCAAAGGAATTGCTGCCTGCAGTGTCCTGTCTCCAACATTTGTATAACGACCACTCTGATAATCGTCTGTATAGCCGTCGCTGCTGTCAGCGGGAAAGAAAAAGCTTGAATCTATATACAATGCATGTTTCGGCTTTTCTTCTCTGAGAGGTAATTGTTCCCGACTTCTTTTTTCAGTTGCCATAGAATTAAAATTTGATTAATGGTTAATGTGTAACTGGGCTGCAAGATAGAACGATGGGCCATAACCGGCAATACCACATTGTGGTAGTTTATCATTAAATTTTTTTAATGTCAACTCTTGCAATCTGGATTTCTCCCCTTCCCGTAACTGGTGACGAGTAGTTGATTGCCCTTTATAAGCGTGCTAATCTATAACCATCAAAAAAAAATCTATGTCAAAATTAAATGAGGAGCTTATTATCCAGCCTTTATCCCGGCGCAAATTTTTCGGGTATGCTGGTCTCGCATCAGGGCTCGTAATTGCTGCGGCCTGCAATAAAGATGACAACAACTCCAGCGATGGTGTCAATCTTGGCAGCGACGATATCGGGATTCTCAACTATGCATATGCGTTAGAACAGCTTGAAGCCGCTTTCTACACGCAGGTTATCATGACACAGTATTCTGGTATAAGCGCTGCTGAAACCGCATTGCTGACCGACATCAGAGATCATGAAGTGGCTCACCGCGAGTTTTTCAAAAACGCTCTTGGAAACATGGCAATACCTGGCCTGGAGGTAAATTTCTCATCCATCAATTTCGGCAGCCGCGACAGCGTGCTTGCTACTGCGAAGGCCTTTGAAGACCTTGGTGTATCTGCATACAATGGTGCAGGAAAGTTGATTAAAAGTCCGGATTACCTGGTTCTCGCAGGCAAGATTGTTTCGGTAGAAGCAAGACATGCCGCATATATACGCGACCTGATCAGCAATGGCAGCTTTGCAGACAATACTGTGATAGACGTCAATGGACTCGATAAGAGCCGGACTCCCAACGAGGTCCTGGCGATTGCGGGTACCTATATCAAAACAAAGATCAACGCCAGTAACCTGCCTACTTCTTAATCAAACTTAAAAAATCAGACATGAACATTCCAAATATATTACACGAGATAGAAAAAGTGGATCCTGAAGTTTACGACAGGATGGATACACGCAGAAGTGCGCTGAGAAATTTTGGCAACCTTGCCGGCAAGATATCGCTGGCAGCCATTCCGGTTGCACTGGGAGGCTTGTTTAAGAAATCATACGCTGGTGAAAAAGGCCTCAATGATACGGTTGTGGAAATTCTCAATTATGCATTGACGTTAGAATATCTCGAAGCCGAATTTTATGCAATGGGCATCGCAAAAGGCACGGCCCTGATACCTGCAGGAGCACCTGCGGCAGCCATACAGACCATCGGTGGTCATGAGACAGCCCACGTAAACTTTCTCAGGACAGCTATAACGGGAGCAGGCGGCGCACCCGTGGCAAAACCGAAATTTGATTTTTCTGGTGCGAAAGGTGCAGGCAATGGTCCTTTTAAAGATGTATTTACCAGCTATGCATTGTTTCTTGCTGTAGCGCAGACTTTTGAAGACACAGGCGTAAGAGCCTACAAGGGCCGTGCTGCTGAAATAGTAAAAGGCGGAGACGTGCTTACGGCTGCTTTGAATATTCACTCAGTCGAAGCCAGGCATGCTGCACATATCAGACAGATGCGCAAGGCAAATGCTTTCGGTGATGTAAAACCATGGATTACCGGAAAAGACAGTGGCATCGGGCCATCTGTACAGGCAAGTTACAATGGCGAAGAACTGACAAACCAGGCTGGTATTGAAATAGTCAATATCAATGGTAAATCAATTTCTGCAAATGCGGCTTCTGAAGCATTTGACGAACCACTAACAAAAGCACAGGTATTGGCAATTGTTGATCCGTTTATAGCTCCTTAGGTTTCTATTTTCGTATGTCCAGCCCTCCGTTTTACGGGGGGCTTTTTGTTTAACTTGACTATATTGTAAGATAAATAGATTTCAATGTCTGCAGGTACGGCTCAGTTTGTCAGCCTTCTGAATAATAAATTGAAGATAAGACTGTTCTTGTTTTTCAAACTACCCAGCGCTTATTTTGCGGGAGTAAGAATAATAAGGGCAAATGAACACAGGTGCGAGGTATCGGTCCCTTATAAATGGTTTTCGCAGAACCCTTTTAAATCCACCTATTTTGCATGTCTGTCGATGGCTGGGGAGTTAAGTACTGGCGCGCTTGCCATGGCACATCTGTACAAAAGAAAACCGGCCGTTGCGATGCTGGTGGTAAAAGTTGAATCTGAATATTTCAAGAAAGCCATTGGAAAAACGATCTTTGTCTGCGAAGATGGCGATGTGTTCAGAATGGCGATAGAAAGGGCGATTGAGACGCGTGAGGCCCAAACAGTAAGAGCAAAGACGGTGGGAAGAAATGCCGCAGGCGAAATTGTATCTGAACTTTTTATAACCTGGTCCTTTAAAGCAAGAAGTTAACTTAGTCAAAATAACCATATGACGATTTCATTTCACGGTGCGGCAAGAACAGTAACAGGATCAAAACACCTGCTCAGCCTTTCCAACGGCAAGAAATACCTGCTTGATTGCGGCATGTTTCAGGGCATGGGAAAAGAGACCGATATGCTCAACAGACACTGGGGCTTCGAACCTGAAGAAGTGAGTGCACTGATCCTGTCACATGCACATATAGATCACAGCGGTCTGATTCCAAAACTGGTGAAGGACGGATTCAGAGGAAATATTTTTTGCACACCGGCTACAAAAGATCTCACGGCCATTCTGCTTGAAGACTCTGCCGGCATACAGGAGGGTGACGTAAAATATGTAAACAAAAGAAGAGCGGCCGAAGGACTTCCCTATCTCAAACCGCTTTATACCACAGAAGATGCAATGGCGTCTCTGCAAGCTTTTCATGGTGTTGAATACGGAGAATGGTACCGGGTGGATGAGTTTGTGGAAGTGCTCTTCACAGATGCAGGACATATCATTGGAAGTGCTGCCGTAAACCTGCGCATCACAGATGGCGCAAAACAACACCGTATTACTTTCAGCGGCGACATTGGCAGATACCGCGATATCATATTAAAATCTCCTTCCGACTTTCCCCAGGCAGATGTCATCCTGATAGAATCCACTTATGGCAACAGTTTGCACGATATGCATCTGACCACGCCCGATATTCTGCTGCAATGGATTGAGAAATCCTGTCTGCAGAAAAAAGGTAAACTGATTTTACCTGCCTTCAGCGTAGGGCGCACGCAGGAAATTCTTTTTGCATTGAATCAGCTCGAAGTAGAAAGGCGCTTGCCTGAACTGGAGTATTTTGTCGATAGTCCGCTGAGTGTAGAAGCAACCGAAGTAATCAAACGCTTTCCCGGCAATTTCAACAAAAGCATTCAAAAGCTGATGGAGACGGACAATGATCCATTTTCATTTCGCGGACTGAAATATATCAAAAGCGTGGAAGAGTCCAAGATGCTAAACTTTAGAAACGGGCCATGCGTAATCATTTCGGCAAGTGGCATGGCAGACGCAGGAAGAATCAAACATCATATCAGCAATAATATAGAGAACAGCCGCAATACGATTCTTATGACTGGCTATTGCGAACCAAATTCTCTCGGCGGCAGACTCATGGCAGGTGCCAAAGAAGTGAAGATTTTCGGAGTGCTTCATGAGGTCCATGCAGAGATTGGTGCCATCAGAAGCATGAGCGCGCACGGTGACTTTGAAGATCTTTCGCAATGGCTCGCCTGCCAGGATCCGAACCAGGTGCAGAAACTTTTTCTGGTACATGGCGAATATGATGTGCAGCAGCAATTTCAGCAGCGTTTGATGAAAAAAGGCTTCAAAGACGTTGAAATTCCTGAGCGACACACAACTCACTCAGTTTAAGAGCGTTTTCACATTCCCTTCACCAAACTTTCACATCTTTTTAGTAAGCGGGGCTCACTTTTTGTCGTTTATATAGAGTAACAATTAAACAAAAAAAGGAGCAAATTATGAAGACGACGAGCCTTGCAATTTTAGGCAGTTTGATCATAGCGACATTTATGCTGGTAAGTTGTTCGCCAACTGCCCATATCGAAAAAGACAGCAATACCGATTTTGGTAAGTACCGCACTTTTGCATGGATCGACCATGAGAAAGAAGATGGCAAAGCTTCCGGACTCGAAGGTCAGAACGTGCACAATGCCGTTGCAAATGAACTTGAAAAGATTGGCTTGCGAGAGGTGAAATCCAATCCTGATGTCCTGGTAAACTATGATGTACTCGTAGAGCGGGCCAACAGGAAACAAAGCGAACCAGTTTACAGCCAGTCTTACTCGCGCGTGTTTTACAATCCTTATACCCGCCGTTACGGTACCATCTACTACCCATCACAGTTTCTGGGCTATGAAAATTATAATGTACCTGTTCGTGAAGGCACATTAACCATCACCATGACAGATGCCCAGACAGACAGAACTGTATGGCAGGGCTGGACAACCGAAGAAGTGAACAGCCGGCGCATGACCAACGACGAGATTCAGAGTTATGTAAAGGCAATCATGAGAAAATTTGACGTTGCCAGAAAATAACCGGGGACGGTTTTTGGATAAATCAGGTCTTTAATTTAAGACCTTTTCGAGGGGGCGTCAGGAGGAGACTTCTGACGCCTCTGTATTTGCGATAACCACCCGCGCTTTTACCAGCCTGTCCACTCTATACACCAGCCAGGCACAGATTACGATGACCGTACACACCACCCAGCCAAGGCGGTTATAATGGAGCAAAGGGGCGCCTTTGCCAGGTTGCGAAACGATGAGTCCGGCAGACACTGCCGCAAAGCCTCCCGCCATTTGCTGCAGCGAACCATTCACACTCATAAATGCTCCACGGTCACGCAAACCCGGCAGGCCGGTGGTAAGTGAGATGGCCGGAATCATTCTGCTCATGATTCCAACAAACATGATCATATTTACGACCACTACCTGCCAGAGCGGAACCTTGGGCAAAGTCGTGTATATCAGAATCATCACCAGCGCAAGCAACGATCCGGCAAGAAATAGTTTGTACCTGTCTACGCGATCCGCAAGTCTCCCAATGATCGGCATGGTAATGATCGATGCAAGCCCGCTGAGCATAAAGATCAGTGGCAGATCCTCCTGCGTAAGTCCAAGGTTATTGATTACATAGGCGCTGCCAAAGGGCATCAGCATAAAACCACCTATGGAAAGAAAGGCAGTCGCGAGATAGCCAACCTGGTATTCTTTGTTACCGAGTGTATGTAAGAGATGTAGTACGGGCGACTTGTCTGTCTGCACCGCTAGATGATCGCTCACGGGTTTCAACCTGATTAGCAACGCAACACCTATTAATATGGAAAGGAATACAATCATCAGAAAGGATGAATGCCAGCCCCAGAGATTTGCGAAATACAGACCAACAGGTATGCCGAGTACCTGACTCACCGCGAGGCCCATCTGAACAATGCCAATCACGCGACCCCTTTGCCGGATGTCGAACAGATCAGTAATGATTGCCATCGACACTGCTCCAATTACTCCACCAAACAGTCCGGTGACCGTGCGCGCCAGCAACAGCATCCAGTAACTGTTTGCCATGGCACAGAAAAAAGTACCTGCAATAAATCCTGTATAAAAGAAAAGGAGTAATTTTTTACGGTCGTATTTATCTGCGAATCCTGCTGCCAGAATGCCGGATATACCTGCGCTGAACGCATAAGAAGAGACCACCAGTCCAAACTGAGACGGTGTAATGTCGAGCGACTTCATCAGAATATCACCGAGAGGAGACAGCACCATAAAGTCGAGCACTATGGTGAACTGCAATAACGCGAGCATTGCCACCACAAATTTTTGGTATCCTGTAAATGGAATGCCAGGCTGCTTATCTTTTTTCATCTTTAATTTTTATTCCAGTTCGCTGCATTCGAATCCATGAGCATTTGCCATCGCAATAATGTCGTCCGGTTTCAAGGTTTCGGATATGACTCTCAATACGCAATCACAGTCATGCAAATCCACCGACCACTGCCGGATAGCGGAGTGAGCGTCGAGCACAGGTCTGAGTTTTTCACGTGCCTCAGGACAATCGATATTCGTTTTGAATATCAGGATGTGGTTTAAATGGGCAATCATTGCCTAGGTTTTATTTTTCAGTGCTTTGATTACGAAATCAAAGGTTTGCCAGAGAATTTTATTCGAAAGGGTAAAGGGTTTGCCCATCAGGCTTTTGTTTTCATTGTCAAATCTAGCGAGCGTATAAAGCGGGCCGTAAGCAATCGCCCAGAAAACTTCTACAGGCATGGGGTTTATCTCTCCGCGCTTAACGGCATTCTGCATGAATCTGCTCATTGCGGTCTTGAATCCTGTCATGGTATTTTCAAAAACTTTTTCCTGGTAGGTTGAGTTTCTGAGTTTTTCCATAAAAAGCATGGACGTCGGATTGTCCTGCAAGTATCTTGCCCTGTTTTTCCATTGTATGCGAAGACCTTCTTCAAATGGCAGTTCAGGGTCAAAATCAGTCAGCATCATGTCATTCATCTTCTGCAGTTCACCAATGGCAACTTTCAGTATCAGATCATCCTTGTCCTTATAATATATGTAAAGGGTGGCGACTGATATAGCGCACAGCTTTGCGAGCTTGTTGACACTGAATCCTTCAAATCCTTCTTTTAAAAGCAACTCCACTGCTTTCTCCCTGACAATTTTTTCCTTATCTGTGTTTCTCGTTCGCATGTTTAGTTATTCACGGCCGTCTGCTGAATGATAGTCACCGGTTGCTTATCGAAAAGGAATTGCTACGATGAGCAGGTTTAGATTCACTGAAATGGATGAATATTCAAAAATAAGTGAATATTCGCTTAGTTATAAATAAAAATTTATGTTCAGAGCTGTTTTGATGCTGGCGGGATTTTTTTCTTTTTTAAGCGGATGCAGTATCGGAAATCCGTACAAAAAGAAAAATGGCAAATGGTTTTATGACGATTATGAAATTCCGGATGTAAAAGGAAAGTTTCAGCCGCTCAACAATCGGTGTGCAAAGGATGACTCGACCGGATTTTACCGGGGGTCGACGGGATTCGAAAGCGATGGCCGCAGTTTCGCGGCGTTGGATATACATTATGCAAAAGACGCGCGGCGTGTTTTCTACTGCGATACCTACCGCGATGGACAGGAATACTTCTTTTATAAACACAACAGGATAAATACGATCCGGGAAGCAGATGCAGCCAGCTTTGTTTTGCTCGATGGCAGTTATGCGAAAGACAAAAATCTCGTCTTTTGCGGTGGTGTACCGTTCCCGGTGGCAGACATCGCCAGTTTTGAAGTCCTGGAAAACGGATTCACACGAGATAAAGTGCAGGGATATTATAATGAAAAACCAGTATCTGGCAGTGATGGAAAAACTTTTACTTCTGTGGCATCTCACTATGCGAAGGATGTGAAAAATGTATATTACTGCTTCCTCGATTTTAATAATCCCGATGCTGTATCAAAAATATCCTGCAGTGTAATACCCGGCGCCAGACCCGATTCCTTTCAGGTGTTGGAAGGCGGCTATGCAAAAGACGATCAACATGTTTTTTTTAATAAAAATCAACTGTCAATCAACGCAGATGGATTCGAACTCCTTACAAGGGGCTACGCCCGATCGGGAAATGCCATTTTGTATGACGGCATAGCTGTGAAAAATGCAGACGCCGCCACTTTTTCAGTTGTCGAGCCCTTGACCGACGACAGCACAGATGCCAGAGATGCATCGGGCCGGTTCTCAGCAGGCAAAAAAATTCGTGAGTAGAATTCGCTACTTTTAGGTTTAAGAATGTCGCACAATGCTGACAGCAATAAAAGCCGATATCACAAAAATCAAAGCAGACGCCATTGTAAATGCTGCTAACTCATCGCTCATGGGAGGCGGCGGTGTAGACGGGGCCATTCACAGAGCAGGCGGTCCCTCCATACTGGCAGAATGCCGGGAGATTGTGGCCAGACAGGGCGGCTGTAAAACCGGAGACGCAGTTATAACCACAGCCGGTGACCTCCCTGCGAAGTTTGTGGTTCATACAGTTGGCCCGGTATGGAACGGCGGCAAGAAAGACGAGGCAATGAAGCTGGCACAATGCTACAGAAACGCGCTCCGCCTCGCTGTCGAAAATGGTTGCAAAACAATCGCATTCCCCAATATCAGTACAGGTATCTATGGCTATCCCCGGGACGCAGCAGCCCGTATTGCTGTTACAACTGTCAGCGAAGAAATTTCCTCACACACCGGGATCACAGAAATTATCTTTGTCTGTTTCGACGAAGAAAACCTGCAACTCATAAAATCTGAATTAGAAAATCTATAAACCTGCTATGACCAGAAACCTTTTTCTCCTTTTACTCTGTGTTTCCCCTTTATTTATTTCTGCACAAAAAAACACCATCGTCAGACTCGACAATTCAAAAATCACAGAAAAAGATCTCGATCAGAAAATCAACAACCTGATAAAAGCAGCCAGCGTACACGGTCTGGCCATCTCCATTTTTAATGACAATAAGCCGGTGTATAAAAAAACCTTTGGGTACAAGGATGTCCCACGCAAGCTACCCATCGCCGGCTCCACCAATATTTATGGCGCCTCGTTGAGCAAAGCAGTTTTTGCAGTATTGGTGATGAAACTGGTGGAAGAAAAAATACTCGACCTCGACAAGCCGCTCAAGGATTTCTTGCCAAAGCCCATATACGAGTACAAGGGAACAAAGAAATGGCACGACAACTACGAAGACCTGCGGACCGATACATTGCATCAGCGCATTACAGCGCGCATGTGCCTGGCACACACCACCGGTTTTCCAAACTGGCGATGGGATTTGCCGGGTGAAAAGCTTCAGGTAACAAGAGCCCCTGGTATACGATACGGATATTCAGGTGAAGGACTTGTCTTTTTGCAGGTTCACCTCGAATACATGCTTGGCAAAACACTGGAGGAACTGATGAAAGAGAAAGTTTTCATACCCGCAGGAATGCACAATTCTTCCTACAATTTTCTTGCACGATTCGAAGCAGACTATGCGCTGGGTCACAATGAAAAAGGAGCGCCTTATGAAAAAGACAAGGACAACGAGGCAAGATCTGCCAGCACGCTCGAGACAACCATCGATGACTACAGCTTATTTACAAAAGCCGTTCTCAATAATACCATCATTAGCCAAAAGAGCCGGACTGAGATGTTCAAACCTCAGATTCGCATACGATCCATTGCACAATTTGGTCCCATGAGGCATCGCGACTCCACCTTTAACGATAAAATACAACTTGCATATGGACTGGGATGGGTGTTGTTGCAATCGCCTTACGGAACCGGTGCTTTCAAAGAAGGACATGGCGACGGATTTCAACATTATTCAATTCTTTTCCCTGATAAAAAAATCGGTATCGTCATCATGAGCAACAGCGACAATGCCGAGAGCATATTCAAGGAACTGCTGGAAATAACAATAGGAGATGTTTTCACCCCATGGCAATGGGAAAATTATGTGCCTTACAATGCCAAATAACCGCATTAAAGCAAAAAAACCGGAAAGCAGGTCTGCTTTTCCGGTTTGTAGCCCGTACGAGATTCGAACTCGTATCACCACCGTGAAAGGGTGGTGTCCTAACCCTTAGACGAACGGGCCGTCTTTTGAGGGAGTGCAAAGATAATAGGCGGGAGAAATATGGCCAAAAGTTTTTATGGGATATCAGAGGTTGTCTCACACAAGCAACTATTCAAGTAATCAACTAACTTTGCAGCCTCATTATACAAATTTTAAAATAAGTTCATCATGAGCACAGTTAAAGTTGCCATTAATGGTTTCGGACGTATCGGCCGCCTGGTCTACAGACAGATATATAAAATGGAAGGAATAGAAGTGGTAGCAATAAACGACCTCACTACCCCAAAAGTGCTTGCTCACCTGTTGAAATACGACAGCGCTCACGGCAGATTCGATGCAGAAGTGTCTGCAACAGAAAATGCAATCGTTGTGAATGGCGAGGAGGTAAAAATCTACGCCCAGAAAAATCCTGCAGAGATTGCGTGGAAATCTCACGATGTGGATGTTGTTCTGGAGTGTACAGGATTTTTTACTGATAAAGACAAAGCAGCAGCACATCTTACTGCGGGCGCGAAAAGAGTGGTCATCTCTGCACCGGCAACCGGTGATTTGAAGACAATCGTTTTCAATGTGAACCACGATATCCTCGACGGAACAGAAACCATCATCAGCTGTGCTTCATGTACAACAAACTGCCTTGCACCCATGGCAAAAGTACTCGATGACAAATTTGGCATCGTGAACGGTTTGATGACTACCGTGCATGCATACACGAACGATCAGAATACACAGGATGCACCCCATCCAAAAGGTGACCTTCGCCGTGCAAGAGCTGCAGCGCAGAACATTGTGCCGAACAGCACGGGTGCAGCAAAAGCAATTGGCCTGGTATTACCCGGACTGAAAGGCAAGCTCGATGGTTCCGCACAGCGTGTACCAACACTCACCGGTTCACTCACCGAACTGACTGTTATCCTCGGCAAGAAGACAACACTCGAAGAAGTAAACGGAGCGATGAAAGCCGCTGCCAACGAAAGCTTCGGTTATACTGAAGACGAAATTGTAAGCAGCGATATCGTTGGTATCAAATTCGGTTCACTGTTTGACGGCACACAGACCAAAGTACAGACCGTTGGAGATACCCAGATTGTTCGCACAGTAAGCTGGTATGACAACGAAATGAGCTATGTAAGCCAGCTCGTTCGTACCGTGAACTATTTCGCCAAGATGATAAAAAAATAAGGGAGCCAGCTATGTCAAAATTTTCAGGACACAACTTCAAAGGAGAGAAAGCACTTATCCGGGTCGATTTCAACGTGCCGCTCGATAAGAAAACTCAGGAAATCACCGATGACAACCGCATTCGCGCGGCGATCCCAACGATCAACAAAATTCTGATTGATGGTGGTTCGGTTGTGCTGATGAGTCATCTAGGTCGCCCCAAGGAAGGTCCTGAAGAAAAATCATCGCTGAAACACCTTGTGAAACATATAAGCGGATTGCTTAATCGTGAAGTACTTTTCGCTGATGACTGCATCAGCGAAAAGTCTTTCGAACAATCGCGCGACCTGCAGCCCGGGCAGGTGCTTCTGCTCGAAAATCTTCGTTTCTACAAAGAAGAAGAAAAAGGCGACGAGGCGTTTGCCGAAAAACTCAGCAAACACGGCGATATCTATATCAATGATGCGTTTGGCACCGCCCACAGGGCACATGCCTCAACAGCGGTCATTGCGAAATTTTTTGCACCGGAGAAGAAAATGTTCGGACTCGTCATGGAAGGTGAGGTGGAAAGTGCTGAGAAAATCATGCACAAGGCAGAAAAGCCTTTTACCGCCATCATTGGCGGGGCAAAGGTTTCAGACAAAATTCTCATCATTGAAAACTTACTTGAAAGAGCAACCGATATTATAATAGGCGGCGGCATGGCGTACACTTTCATGAAAGCAAGAGGTGGTAAAATCGGCAGTTCTTTATGCGAGGACGACCGTCTGGATACAGCAAGGGATCTTTTAAAGAAGGCCACAGAAAAAGGTGTCAGCATTCATCTGCCGGAAAACTCGATTATTGCCGACAAATTTGACGCCAGCGCAAATACAAAAGAAGCTCAGAGCGATGCGATTCCCGATGGCTGGATGGGTTTGGACATTGGCCCGAAAGCTGCCGGCGTCTTTTCCGAAGTCATCAGAAAATCAAAAACTATTTTGTGGAACGGCCCGATGGGTGTTTTTGAGATGGAGAAATTTCAGGCAGGTACAAAAGCAATTGCTGTTGCAGTTGCCGAAGCTACCCAGGCTGGCGCTTTCTCGTTGGTAGGTGGTGGTGATTCTGTTGCTGCGGTCAACGAATTCGGATTTGCCGACAAGGTGAGTTATATATCTACGGGAGGAGGGGCATTGCTTGAATATTTCGAAGGGAAGGAACTTCCGGGTATTGCAGCCATCAAGGAAGCCTGAGTTCCACATTGACCAGAAACAATCCTTTGCCGGGCACCGCAAAGTCCGCATTCCTGCAATCTTTCGATTCTATTATTTTCCTGAAATCATCTATGCTGATCCGGCCACGACCTGCCTGCAGCATGGTTCCCGTCAATCCACGCACCATTCCGCGAAGAAAACGATTTGCCCTTACCTTATAAATCAGCTGCTCGGCTTCTTCCGCCCATTCACTAGAAAATATTTCGCAGTTGAAAGTTTTTACCTGCGTATTTCTCTTGCTGAATGAAGTAAAATCTTCGTACTCTTTTATTATTTCAGCCACCTTTTTCAATACATCGAAATCCATCTTAAAAGGGTAGTAGTGCGCCGTGTCTGAAAGGAATGGATTTTTTTTTCTGTAGATATGATAGTGATAGGTACGACTGCTCACATCAAAGCGACAGTGCGCGTCTGCATTAACAGGCATCAGAGATTTTATAACGATGTCTTTGGGCAGAATGGCATTCATCTTATAGACAAACTGCGGGTGAACATCACCGTCATAGTCGAAGTGAAAATAATTCTGCAGCGCATGCACGTGTGCGTCTGTACGCGAAGAACCCGTCATTTCCACTTTATCCCGCTGAAGAATCGTGAATGCCTTTTCAACCTCTGCCTGGACGGTTGATGCATTTTCCTGCACCTGGAACCCGCTGTATGCGGTACCCATATACATCAGTTCAAGAAAATATCGCTGTATTGGCATGATGCTAAGATAAAGAGAAGCTTATTTGCGCAGCAGGTTGCGAAAGCTAACACGTGAAGGCTCGTCTGTCAGCAGCCACTCCAGGCTGGAGAAGGAAGCCGGGTCAGATGTATGGGAAAGGGTGGTCTCAAACCATTTCAACCGGCCTTCGTTGCTGTTGAAAAGTTCGCTGAGCGATCTTACATGCTTTGTCGTA
>JACMLD010000433.1 GCA_014379785.1 Chitinophagaceae bacterium | reverse complement strand
AGGTTGAGCTCTTTGGCAAGCCGTTTCAGATTCACCTTCTCCATGCCATAAAGATAATCAGTGCAAACGTTCTGGAAACGTTTCCGAAAAAGTTTCGTCCTTTCGACTCCCATCGCGCAGCGATGCGGGCAGAGAAATCTCCGGCCGATGGTTTGAGACTCCACCTCCGCACGTCACTGCCCCACGGCTGTGTTCCTGCTGGCAGTCTTTATGTGAAGCATTCTTTAAACTCACTCGCAGGAGCCAAGGCCGCTACGGGCAGATGCCGATGCGTCGGTTGCGGGCATTTTGAGGATCGGAGAGCCAGTCATCTCGACTCCCTTCGCGCAGCGATGCGGGCGGAGAGATCCCCTGCCGTTAATCAAAGTAATAGCTGGGGATTTCTCCGCTCCCTTTCGCTGCGCTCAAGCTCGGTCGAAATGACCCGCTGGCATGTTTTTTTCAATTTGTTCTGAAACTCAACCGCTCATGAGCCTGAGTCGATACAAAGAAAAACGTTCATTCAAGAAAACACCAGAACCTGTTTCGGGCAAGGGCACGGGCAAAGAATTGCGGTTTGTTATCCAGAAACACGCGGCCTCTCATCTTCATTATGATTTTCGTCTCGAAATGGAGGGCGTACTAAAAAGCTGGGCAGTGCCGAAAGGGCCGTCTACCGACCCCGATGTAAAACGCCTGGCCATGATGGTGGAAGATCATCCGTACGACTACCGGACTTTTGAGGGAATCATTCCAAAAGGAAATTATGGCGCGGGGACAGTGATCGTCTGGGATGAAGGAACATATGGTCCCGCAGAATCCAGCGCAAAAAGCGTCCGCGAACAGGAAAAGGAGCTGCTTTCGCAATTGAAAAAAGGGAAAGTGAAAATTACTCTGGATGGATCGAAAGTAAAAGGAGAATGGGCCCTTGTAAAATCTCACGGGCGCGAAGAAAATGCCTGGCTCCTCATGAAAATGAATGACAAGCATGCATCCCAGAAAGACATCAGCCTGAAAGACAAATCAGTCATTTCAAAAAAAACCATAGAACAGGTGGCAAAAGCAGCAGACAAAGTCTGGATCAGCAACAAAACCAGCGATGGCAAAACAAAAGAACAAGGCGAAAAAACCGGTGCCGTCAGCACGGGAAAAAAATCGGCCATGCCGCAAAAGATAAAGCCCATGCTCGCCACCCTGGTCGATGCGCCATTTGACGGTGAAGACTGGATCTATGAAATAAAATGGGACGGCTATCGCGCTGTCGGATACCTGAATAACGGAAAGGCGGAGCTTTTGTCGAGAAACAACCTCTCTTTTACGGAACAGTTTCAATCGCTGGCCGACCAATTGAAAGAATGGGATGTAAACGCCGTTGTGGATGGAGAAATAGTTGCGCTGGACGAAAATGACATGGTCAGCTTTCAACAACTGCAGGGCTTTGCGCGAAACGGCAAGACGGCAAAACTGGCCTACTATATCTTTGACATTCTTTGGCTGAACGGTCGTAACCTCACCTCTCTGCCCCTGAGGGAAAGAAAAGAAATACTTCTGTCCGTACTCCCGGAAAATCACGACAGTATCCGGTACAGCGACCATATCGAAAAGGAAGGAAAAGCCTTTTTTGATCTCGCACTCGACAAAGGTCTGGAAGGCATCATGGCAAAAAAGGCCGACAGCGAATACATCATCGGAGCAAGAACCACCGAATGGCTGAAAATAAAAAACAACCAGCAGATGGAAGCCATCATCTGTGGCTTCACCGAACCCAGAAAAAGCCGTTCGCATTTCGGAGCGGTTATACTTGGACGTTATGAGAAAAAAGAACTGGTATATATCGGTCACAGCGGATCTGGATTCAATGAAAAAGGGCTTAGTACCCTGATGGCAAAATTCAAACCGCTGATCACCAAAGAATGTCCATTTGAAACCATACCAAAAACGAATATGCCTGTCACATGGCTGAAACCTTCACTCATATGTGATGTGAAATACACGGAATGGACAAAAGACAAAATCCTGCGGCACCCGATATTCCTGGGACTGCGAGAAGACAAACATGCAAAGAATGAAAAAAATATAAAGATGGTACACGCACCTGCCGGCACGAAAACTAAAAAAGCTCCTGCAAAGGCTGCAGCCAAAAAAAAGACAGCCGCAAAAAAAACGGCGAAATCAAAAGCCAGTAGTTCAGAGAACCTGCTCGATGGCGAAAGCACCGAACAAACCATTAAAATAAACAGTCACCCCATCAAGTTTACGAATCTCAACAAGGTCTACTGGCCAAAAGAAAAGATCACCAAACGCGATATGTTTAACTATTACTCGCGTATCGCCCCCTTCATGCTGCCTTATATGAAAGACCGGCCGCAGTCGCTCAACCGGCACCCTGACGGCATAACGGGAGGAAATTTCTACCAGAAAAACGTGAAGGACAAAGTACCTGACTGGATAAAAACTTACGACTATGAAAGCGAGACCGGGCAGGACAAGGAATTCCTGGTCTGTACAAATGAGGCGAGCCTGCTTTATATCGCCTCGCTTGGATGTATTGAAATGAATCCCTGGCACAGTCGCGTCAGTAAGCCCGACAATCCAGACTGGTGCGTCATTGACCTCGACCCCGGTAAAAACACATTCGACCAGGTGATAGAAGCGGCCCAAATGGTAAAGAAAGTGCTGGACGAGGCTGGCGTTGACTCTTATTGCAAAACTTCCGGCTCAACAGGTATGCATATTTATATTCCACTCGGTGCCAAATACAGTTACGATCAATCAAAAATGCTGGCCGAACTGGTCGTCACCATGGTGCACCATGAATTACCAAAATTTACCAGCCTCGAAAGAACGGTATCAAAGAGGCATGGAAAAATGTACCTCGATTTCTTGCAAAACAGGACGAGCCAGACCATTGCTGCACCCTACAGTCTGCGGCCAAAACCCGGGGCAACGGCATCAGCGCCGCTTCATTGGGAAGAAGTAACAAAAGGATTGAAGTTGAAGGACTTCAACATCTATAATATGTATGAACGTGTTGTTTCGGAAGGCGACCTTTTCAGACCCGTGCTTGGCAAAGGCGTAGATCTGGAAAAAGCGCTGAAGAAATTGACCACTCTTCTCCCCGCCGATTGACAAAAACTGCTGTTCACCGGATTATTTGGCAATTCATCCTCTTATTTGTGTGGCAGACGGGATTGATCTGATATTTTAGATTGCTCTAGTCAAAAACACAATGAAATTGCCTTACTATACCCGGAAGGACCGATGGATCATCGGCATCCTTCTTCCGCCCACTGTCGTTGTCATCAATTTCTGGATCTTTGGAAGGTCATATTTCAGCGACCAGGCGACATTTTTACTGGCATCCGCCATCACAGCCATCGCAGGCCTGGGTTCCTGGCATTTACAGATAGTCATCGCCGTTACCTTACAACGAAAATACCCCAGGTATGGTCAGACCATCAAAAGGATGGTTATCTCACTCGCCCTGTATATTCTCGTTACCACGGCGACCATCGCCGGACTTTTCCTGGGCTATGATGCGGTCAAACTTTTTAATTACGACCTGAATCCCACACATCTTGCCTGGTCTATCGTCATGGGCGTCTTCCTCGATATCCTGGCAGCAAGTTTTCACGAGGGGTTTGCTTTCTATGAAAAATGGAAAAAAGTGACCAATGAGGCGGAAGAGCTAAAGCGGGAAAATCTGCAGACTCAGCTGGAAAGCCTGAAAGCGCAGGTGAATCCACATTTTTTGTTCAACAGTCTTAATTCACTCTCGTCGCTCATCAGTGAAGATCCTTCGAAAGCAGAAAAGTTTCTCGACGAAATGTGCAAGGTTTATCGATATCTCCTTCGCAACAACGAGGACGATATGACCACCCTGAAAGCGGAAATGCAATTCCTCGCTTCTTATTTTCATCTTCTTAAAACAAGATATGGCGACAGTCTATCCATTCATACCGAGATCTGTGAAGAGTTCATGGAATATCAGCTTCCATCGCTAACCTTACAGATGCTGGTGGAGAATGCCGTTAAACACAATGCAATGATGAAAGACCTTCCGTTGTTCATAAAAATCAAAACGGAGAAGGGAAAACTCATTGTAACGAATAACCTTCAGCGTAAAGTGCGAAAGGTCAGCTCAAACAAAATCGGGCTGAGCAACATTGTAAAAAAATACAAACTGCTCAAGCAGGAAGCCATTGTCGTCAATGACGACGGAAAAGACTTTGCCGTAGTAGTTCCCCTGATCAAGACAACAGATATTATTTTCGCCTCTTGAGGACAACAGAAGTAGCCGCCGCATCTGTAAAGGAAGTTCCTCTGTCGCCTGCCGGAAATACCTGCCACTTCAATGTGTCGTTATCGACAAATTGAATGAGGCTTTTCAGCACACGCTTCTGATCTCCCTGCACCATCACCATATCCAGGGGCATCGGAGTTTTTGAAAAATCTACTGAAAAAGAAGATGGACTTAATTTCCGACCCTTCATCGACATGACCACTTTTGAACTGTCAATGAATTCGAGGCTGCCGTTGTCGGCCTTGTCTCCGACTTCTTCCCATTTACCTATCAGGTCGCGGAGATTGCGCTGCTGAGCGCTTGCGCCGATAGAAAAAATTACAACAAATGCAAAGATGGCTACTAAGGATTTTTTCATGATTCCAGGTTTTAATAAGATTGGATAGTCAAATATAAGGTAGTTTATAAGGGGAAAAAGAGATTTTTTAATTGAAAAAAAGGGGGAAATCCCCACCGTTATCGCCAGGCATTTCGTAAAAATCTCAACCAGTTGCCATGCATGATGTTTTCGACATCTTCCCGCGAAAAGCCCCTGTTTTTCAGGATCTCCGTCATATTCTGAAGATCAGCAATCGTGTCCAGATCAGCCGGGCACTGCTCCCTGCCGAAGGCACCATCGAGATCTGAACCTATTCCAATATGCAATGCATTGCCCGTCAACCCGCAGATATGATCGATGTGGTCAACAATTGTTTCCAGAAAACAGTTCATCGCTGCCGGCTTCGAAACCCCGCGCACCCATCCTGGTACCATCATCCACGCGTCGAGCGCAAAACCAATCACTGCTCCCCTGTTCGCCAGTTCCCTGATCTGCTCATCCGAAAACTGCCGGTTATGGTCCACGATAGCCCGGCAATTATTATGACTGGCCCACACATGTCCGTTGAAATGATCAAGCGCCTGCCAGAAGCTCTGGTCACACAGATGCGTCGCATCCAGTATCATATTCAACCTTTCCATTTCCTTTAACAACTCCAGACCAGCCACACTGATTCCGCCCTCTGAATCAGT
>JACMLD010000432.1 GCA_014379785.1 Chitinophagaceae bacterium | reverse complement strand
TTTCCGGATTTCGGTATTTTTTTTTACTAAGTTAACCCCAATTTCTTACTTTTATTTTATGGCTTCTGTGTTGAGCGAAGACCGCTATCTTGACCTGATAATCAGGACTCAGCGGAAAATTTATAATCTGATTGGCAGTGAACCCCTTTCCGTAGTTTTTGACAGTATCATCCAATGGATACAGGCTGATCAATTGAAAGGAATCAGGGCCTCAGTTGTTTTGTATTTACCGGACGGCGAACAATATTTTGGTGATAAAAACGCAATTCCCGCCGACAGTTTCAACGAAAAAATTTCATTGCCTCTTACAGATGACGAAGGAAACAAACTGGGTGTTTTTTCCATTGAGTCTGACAGCCAACTCGTAGAATCATCGGCAGTTGCCATTGGCTTGCGCCTGGCCACAGAAGCCGCCATCGCAGCACTTACAAAATCAATCCAAATTTCAGGCGGGGCTGCTCAGCCAAAACCTTATGCTGGTTTTGATCAGCTTACACAAAAAACCGATTTGCATCGGCTACTCATGAACGCACCTGCGCTGATTGCCGTTCTCAAAGGACCCCAACATGTATTTGAACTCGCAAACTCACTTTATCTCGAAGTAGCAAGACCTGGAAGTTCAATTGTCGGAAAAACAATTCTCGAAGCAATGCCTGAACTCGCAAGTCAGGGTATTGTAGAATTGCTGGATTCTGTATATGCTACCGGTGAGCCGTTCTATGGCAACGAAGTTCTTGTACAAATCGATCGACACATGACGGGTGTGTTGTCGGGAGTGTATTTCAACTTTATTTACCAGGCCATCCGAAATGAAAAGGGTGAAATAGACGGCATCTTTGTACATGCAGTTGATGTGAGCGAACTGGTGCGATCGAGAAAGAGAGCAGAGAACAGCGAAAATATATTTCGCAGCTTTGTACTCAACTCCCCCATGCCAATCGGCATATACGTCGGACGCGAAATGCGTATTGAACTGGCAAATGATGCGATTCTGGAGGCCTGGGGCAAGCCGCCTTCGGTGCGGGGTAAAACATTTCGTGAGGCCCTCCCTGAACTGGAAGGGCAACCGTTTTATGATCTGTTGGACCAGGTTTATACAACCGGTATTCCTTATATAGCAACCGAAGATCGTGTAGACCTGGTACGAAATGGCAAACCCGAGATTACCTATTACAACTTTATATACAAAGCGCTGAGAAATGAAAGAGGAGAGATCTATGGTGTAATGAACACCGCAGCCGAAGTGACCGAACTGGTCATGGCCAAACAGCAACTCGCACAGACGGAAGAAAACCTGGAACAACAGGTAGCGAGCCGCACGGCTGAACTGGAAAAGAAAAATATCGAACTCAATTTACTCAACGAGAATCTCAATCAGTTTGCATACATCGCAAGTCATGACCTGCAGGAGCCGCTCAGGAAGATCAATGTATTTTCTGACTTGCTGCACCGAAAGCACCTCGATGCGTTGCCTGAGCCTGGTCAGGTATATCTGAAGAAGATCGGTGATGCCGCCCGTAGGATGGCAAATCTGATAGCAGACCTTCTTAACTTCTCAAAAGTCACGGTCGATAAAGAATTTCAACCTACTGATCTGAACAGTCTGATCAATCAGATCAAGATCGATTACGAGTTACTGATAAATGAAAAACAGGCAACGCTCAATATCGAACCGCTTTGTGAGATTGAAGCAATGCCTCTTCAGATGAACCAGCTTTTTTACAACATCATCGGAAATGCACTGAAGTTTTCGAAGAAAACAGAAGCACCGGTTGTTAATATTTCCGGCAAATTACTCACCAGCAGCGATCTTGTATGGCATCCATCACTTGATCCCGGCACATCTTACTGCGAGGTTGTCATCGCCGACAACGGCATCGGCTTTGACCAGATCTATGCAGAACAGATATTCAGCATCTTCCAGCGCCTGCATCAAAAAGAACAATTTGAAGGAACGGGTATCGGGCTGGCGCTCTGCCGCAAAATAGTCGACACCCACCACGGGGAAATCTTCGCGCGTTCCATGGAAGGAGAGGGAGCGACATTCCATATCATTCTTCCGGTCAGGCAGAAATCGTTGTGATCAACTCAGGGTAGTAATATATTCCATCTTTATAGTAAAACCTGACATTGAAACACCGGTATTACACCAGTTGCTCATTCCGGAAGGTAGGCAGACCCAACCCCTTCGGCACTATGTCCGCCGGGTGGGAGGCGTTAGTGTAAGACGCTGAATTTTCCGGCGGACGAAGGTGGCTCACGGGCTCGGTCTGCCCACCGACCATGGTTGCGAGTTTTAGGATCGAGTTTTGCCCCTTTGTTGTTTCATCTGAACGTACACGCATCTTACCAGCTATCCGTGCGAAACGATGAAACTGGAAGTCCTTCGGTGCTGAACAATTCTCCTACAATAAAATCTTTGTAAGCGTACCTGACGGCAACAGGATCCTTTACATCCGGTGATGAAAGGATAACTGTCCCGTTTCTGATAATGGCTTTCGCAGGTCTGAAGACTTTGTCTGCGCCGGCAAGTTCAAACTGCGTCAACGGCTTGCCGAATGCAGTGAGACCGTTTTTTGCATTTTTAAATCTCATGGTTGCAATGCCGCCTGCCACGATCAATGAGTCGGGCGTGGGGCCGCTATACGCAAAACCATTTTGTCGATATGTATTCGCCAGTGCCAGAAGGGCCAGTCGCTTTCCAACAACCTCTTTGTTGGCCGGATGTATGGTGAACTCATCGCCCACATCCATCAGAACCGCCATGCCGCTGTTTGGAATTGCGTCTACTGATAACCGTTGTGCATCCCGTAATGCCGCGGAGGTGTATTTTCCACCGGTGTTATAAGTAAAAGGAGCGATTTGCGCAAAGTAAAAGGGAAAGTCGCCTTGAGCGAATTCATCGCGCCAGCCTTTCACCATTGCCGGGAAAAGTTTCAGGTACTGGTCGGCGCGGCTCACATTGGTTTCTCCCTGGTACCAGATTGCGCCACGGATGCCATAGCCAATGAAAGGAGAGAGCATACCGTTGTATAACACCATCGGTGCCTGGTGATTGACTTTGGAAGAATCACCGGCAGCGGGGATTTTGAGATCGGAGAACTCTTTCAAAGATTCGGTATTCATCCATGCTTCTGCAGAAGAACCACCATAGCTGATGTGGACGAGCCCAATCGGCACCTTTAATTGACCTCCACAGATTTTCCAGCGCCGGCTTTGCCCCAGATAGCGGCATTGCTGTTTTGCTGCAGGATCATACTATCTGAAAAAAAAGCAGGAAGGGTGACATTAGCAAAGGAAAAAACGGGAATTAAAAACGAAAAAAACAGAAGCTTTCGAAAAAAATACGGCATTGCAAAACTCATGAATCGTTATTTAGTCGTATACAAAATAATAGATTTCAAGCATTTACTGTAACTGTCTTTTGCGTAATTTACCCTCAATATCAAAGACGTAAGCGCTGGCTTGGGTTTTGCATATCTACACCAAAATCTCTAATTATGAATAATTTCTTCAGGGCTCTTATAGCAGGTTATGGTGCAAAGAAACTGGGTGGTGGCTGTCTTGGAACCATCGTAGT
>JACMLD010000431.1 GCA_014379785.1 Chitinophagaceae bacterium | reverse complement strand
CTGCATCTGCGTTTGCAGGTATTCGAACACAGTGGCATCTGCCAGCGAATGGATACTCAGCAATTTATTTTTTATGGCTGCTATGGATTCTCTCTCTGTTACATCTTCAATATATATGACTGCCATTCCTTCAAAAACAAAATTTTCTACCGGCAGTATTTCACGAATGTTTGGTATTTGCAGAATCTCACCATACTCACGGTAATTTTCAAAAACGGATGCATCCGGCAATTTCATTTTACTCACAACATCTATAAACTGGGGGTCCACTCTCAACTCGAGGTAACAGGTGAGACCGCTTTCCTTATCCGTGTATCTCTGCAAAGAATTCATGCTGCCATTGAACGGGAATCCATACAGTTTGCTGAAGATGAGTCGGTAGGCAGATTCGAGTTTGTCAACTTTTATGAGGTCCTCCTGCAGATCACCTGCACTGATTTTCAGGTTGCCCTGCTCGTCTAAGAAGGCTTGTTTGAAAAACGTGGAAGAGTAAGCGAATTTATAAGAGAACGGAAGAGAGACAGCGTAGAGTTGTTTTGCATCGTCAAATGTTGCGGGAAAAATGGTTGACATGATAATTTCCATCAGGGCCGGATGTTTTTCCACTATGGAAAGGTCATCCATCGGCTCCAACAGCTCGGGGTACTTGAGTACCTGGGCCAGTATATCTTTGTAGACCAGGGAGTTGCCCTTTCGGCCCTCCTTCATTTTTTGCTTCCATCTTTCTATCAATGGTTTGAAAGAAAAACGTGCATTAAAATATTTCTCCGCTTCCAATGCTCCGATGCCCATAAATCAGGTTTAATGTCGTAAAATCTTAACAAAGGTAGATCAATTACAAATCGGGACAGGTGGCAAACAGGTAAGCGGCCGAATTTTACCGGCGAATGGCCGTTTTTTGGACTTAACCGATCAGGTGGAGCTTGCCGGGAGGCAGGGTAGGCTTAACTACCTGCTGAAAATATTTGCAAACAGGTCTGAGACCACAGATTTCACATTTGGGGTTCCTGGCTACGCAAACATATCGGCCATGAAGTATCAGCCAATGATGCGCTTTGTGCACGAGTTCACGCGGAATATATTTTATGAGCTGCTTTTCGGTAGCAAGCGGCGTTTTTGCTCCCTGGGTCAGACCGATCCTGGCCGATACCCTGAAGACATGAGTGTCAACAGCCATATTTGGCTGACTATCAATCACTGATGTAATTACATTGGCAGTTTTGCGGCCGACGCCGGGTAGTTGTACCAGTTCGTCAACCGTCATTGGCACCTGCCCATGGAATTTTTCCATCAGCATTTTTGCCATGCCAATCAGGTGTTTGGTTTTATTATTTGGATAGGATATGCTGCGGATAAAAGGGAAAAGTTCATCGATCTCAGCTCGGGAGAGCGTTTCAGCATCCGGGTATTTCTCGAAAATGGCAGGCGTAGTAAGATTCACCCTCTTATCGGTACACTGGGCCGACAGTATCACTGACACCAGTAACTGATAAGGGTTGTCGTAAATCAACTCTGTTTCTGCATCGGGAATGTGCTTTTCGAAATAATCCAGCACAAATCGGAACCGCTCTTTTCGTGTCATAAGCCAGTTGGGGCACGAAATTATCAGGCTGTTTCGACCATTGTCTCCCTGGCGTAGTTGAGCACGTTAAGTACTGATTCTGTGCGTGGTGCGTAGAGTTCAGTCTCAAGTTGCGCTACCGAAGATTCAATAACGTTGAATTTTTCCTGAAGGGCCCAATCGTTAGCAATTGCGTTTTGTATCGCAGCTGTTTTTTCGGGGGAAGTTTCTTGATATACAAGTAAGATCAGATCTTCCGGTGTAAAGATTGACATAGGCAAACCATTTATTGTCCAATTTATAATTTTCCAAAGTGTCCAGCTTTGGAACGTCCGACATAAAAACGGGTGTAAGGATATGGTTATTGTGCTGTCATCAGAAAAAGGTCTTCATTATCCCTTTTCATCAGATATTTTTCCCTTGCATATTTCTCGATTGTAGCAGTATTGAGTTTCAGCTGATCGAGCTCCTCCCGGGTCTCCCGGATCTGCTTCTCAAAATAAACCTTGCTCTGCAAAAGGTTGTTTTCCTCGGTTCTCTGCCTGAAATAGGTAGAAAAGACGTCGCGATCGTCAAAAAACAACATCCAGACCAAAAAGCCAGCAATGGTAAGCAGGTATTTGTTTTTGACCCAGGCCGGGATGTAGCTTAGTGCACGCATCTTTCTGATTTTATTTACCGAATTTAATCTTTCCTTTTGGATAAATCGCTTCGCTCCCGAGAGCTTCTTCGATTCTGATCAGCTGATTGTATTTTGCTATCCTGTCTGATCTTGAAGCTGAACCAGTCTTAATCTGACCACAGTTGAGCGCAACAGCCAGGTCAGCAATGGTGGTGTCTTCCGTTTCCCCGCTTCTGTGACTCATGATCGTATTATAGCCATTGTGCTGAGCCAGCGTCACTGCATTGATGGTTTCTGTAAGGGTTCCAATCTGATTTACTTTTACCAGCAAAGCGTTTGCCGTTTTTGTATCAATCCCCTGTTGCAGCCTGGTGACATTCGTTACAAAGAGATCATCGCCCACCAACTGGCATTTGGTACCTACGGTATCGGTCAGCAATTTCCATCCCTTCCAATCGTCTTCCGCCATGCCGTCTTCGATAGAAGCAATCGGATACTGCTTTACCCATTTTTCCCAGAAGGCAACGAGCTGCTCGCTGGTCATTTCTTTTCCACTGCTTTTGTGAAATACATATTTCTTCTTTTTAGCATCCCACAATTCACTGTTTGCTGCATCCATAGCAATGACTATCTGGCTGCCTGTCTTATATCCTGCCGCATTGATTGCTTCCAATACTGTTTCTATTGCCTCTTCATTGCTCTGAATATTTGGAGCAAATCCTCCCTCATCACCAACATTCGTACTGAAACCTTTTTTCTTGAGGACGGTCTTCAGCGCATGAAAAATTTCAACCCCCCAGCGAAGACCTTCGCTGAAATCATTGGCACCGACCGGCATTACCATGAATTCCTGGAAATCTATTTTATTATCGGCATGCGCACCGCCATTCAATATATTCATCATTGGTATCGGCAATGTCCGGGCATTTGTACCACCAACATATCTGTACAATGGCAAACCCGCTTCAATGGCTCCCGCCTTTGCTGCGGCCATACTTACGGCCAGCATGGCATTTGCTCCGAGCTTTGATTTATTGGGTGTGCCGTCAAGCGCAATCAGCGCTGCATCGATAGCAGATTGCTCAGCTACATCAAAACCCAGCAATTTTTCAGCGATATCGCCATTTACATTGGAAACTGCTTTCAACACCCCTTTTCCGACATACTTTTTCTTGTCATTGTCACGCAATTCCATTGCCTCGTGAATTCCTGTGCTCGCACCACTTGGCACCGCTGCCCGTCCCAAAGCACCTTCATCAGTTACCACATCCACTTCTACAGTTGGATTACCCCGGCTGTCTAAAATTTGTCTTGCGTGGATTTCGGATATGTAACTCATAAGAATTTTTATTTTTTATTAAAATTTTCAATTGGTGAGATCTCTGAAGATCTGTTCGAGACTCTGTTCACTGCTTTGCAAAGAAAGAATATTCAGGTTGTTCTGCAAAGCAAGTTCAAGGATCAACCGTTTTACATCGTTGACATTAGAGGTGTGCAATTCCCATTCCCCACCTGCTGTGCTGTTTACCGATCTGACCGATGGTATCCGCTCCAGCAACTTCTGTTCAACGCGCTCAGAAAACGATACCCTTACCACATTGCTCTCGCCGGTTTTGCTGCGCAGCACGCTGAGTTTGTCATCGGCTACCAGTTTACCTTTGCTGATAATCACTACGCGGTCGCAAACCGCCTCTACTTCCTGCAATATATGAGATGAGAAAAGGACCGTTTTGTCTTTGCCAAGTTCTTTTATCACAGATCGGATTTCCATGATCTGGTTCGGGTCAAGACCTGTGGTGGGTTCGTCCAGTATCAGTACTTCGGGGTCATGAATCAACGCTGCGGCCAGGCCCACTCTCTGTTTATACCCTTTAGAAAGCTGACCGATTTTTTTATGATTCTCCGGCGTTAACCCGACCCGCAGAATTACTTCTTCAATTTTCTGCTTTTTATTTTTCACCTGATGCACATCAGCGACGAAGTCGAGATACTCACGTATATACATTTCATAATACAGGGGATTTGCTTCGGGCAGATAGCCGATTTTATTTTTTGTGGCAATGGGATCCACCTTTACATCGATGCCGCAAACCGTTGCCGCACCGCCATCGGGAGCAAGAAAACCAGTGATCATCTTCATGGTGGTGGACTTACCAGCACCATTGGGTCCGAGAAACCCCACAATCTCTCCCTTGCCGACGGAGAATGAAATATTATCCACGGCTTTTTGCGCAGCGTAAAACTTGGACAGACCTTTTACTTCAATCGACATGGT
>JACMLD010000430.1 GCA_014379785.1 Chitinophagaceae bacterium | reverse complement strand
GAATGCCTTGTTTGTTTGAGCTTTTAACTTCAATAGCTGCGAAAGATAATCGCGGTTCCTCGTCCATTGCCCCAGCTGCATTACGTCTTTTGGATCGAATCCGGAGAGTTCTCCCGATAATGCCGTAGGTATCATTGCAATATTGCGGGAGAAAAAATCGCGGGTGAACTGATGAGGATTGGCAGCCGTGTGCCTTATAATTTTTCTGGCAACCGGCAATGACCACTCGGTTTCCCTGGATATCTGGTGCATTATCATGCTTTCAGGAAACTCATCAAAGTGTCTTATAGTGTGGCGTTCCTGTTCCTCAGAATTTAATAATGGAATCAAATCGATAAAAAATACCGAACTGTGTTTTGTAAAATGTTCGGCCCATTTTGAATCGTGAAAACGTGTAATGGCTTTAACAAGTGGCGGAAGCAGTTTTTTCCCAAGTTCATCTTTCTGCATCAGATCGATTATTTCCGGTGGACCCATTGCGAGATGTTTCTCCCAGAATGAAACGGGAACCAGTTCTGTAAGTTGAATGATTACAAATTGTTCGTCGGATAAATCTTTTATGTTGCTCAGTTTGTCAATCCCGAGTTGGTAAATCTTGTCATGGATTGAGTCGGGAAGCTGATAATGCAGAGAAGTTTTGGTGAAAACCAGGCGCTTTTCTTTTTTAAGCTGCACGGCAGATGCCAGAGCGTTCTCAAAACTTTGAACGACTGCTGATGTGGGTATTCTTTTCAGTAGCTGGAGTCCTGATTCTTTTACTTTCTTGCTTTTTTCGTTTAATAAACTTTCCAGAAAAGCTGTGTCATTGTCGCCGATATTTTTGTGCAGGATCTCCAGAAATATCATTTTTTGATTGGCGTCTTCCTGTTGCCATATCTGTTGCAGCATTTCCCTTGCCTTGTCTGGCTCGATACTTCTTTTCTCCGTTAATAAATCCCTGCGTTGTTCCGGAGTGCCGGTATCCCAAATTTCTTCATCAGATTGGTTCTGGCTATACTGCCATTCGGGATTGAGTGCAGCGAGCCACACTCCTCTTTTTCCACAACAGGCTGCGATCACAGATTTGAGCCTGGGATGTTTTGTGCCTAATTCAAGTAGTACCGGAACGAGGTCAGGTTTTACTATCTGGTTACTGCGGTGGCAATTTTTCAGCCAATATGCAAGCAGTGATTTTTTTTCCTCGCTAAGAATGTCTCTGAGAACACTGGTTGCCTCACTGGGGCAATACTTGTTTTCTTCAGTTGCGGCCGGCGAAAAATTGATTTCTTGCTTTGGGGGAAGTATTCCGGATTTCCGGTACGACGACGCAAAAGCTGCCAGTTGGAGAAACAATTCTTCCTGGTCTTTGGTTTCGTTTTGATCCTTAAAATGTGCGGCGAGATCTGTGGGGAATAACCCGGTATCGGGTTGCCTGCGGCTTGTCCCGATCATCGCTGTATCAATAATTGAATCCCAGAATTTCATATTAGATGATTTCGTATTGTCCATCTGTCCAGATCCCGAGTGGTGAAAATTGTTCTTCTAAACCCAACACAGCCATGTCTTTGGGTTCTCCTCCGGTTATTGACAGTAATTTCCAAATTCCTGCGAAGTCAGGTTTTATTTTCATGATGTTGTTGCTGCTGTCTTGCAACCACCATTGGTTATTGTATTTTACTGTTCTGATGCTGTGCAGAATAAAAGGTCTTTCCGTGCGAAACGGAACAAGACTATTGAGATCGGCTTCGATCTCTGCGAGTGCATTCCATCCTTCAATTGATTTGTATCCAGTCACGGCGGGCGAGCTAATCTGTCTTTTTATCAGAGCCCGCAATGGTAATTCGGAAGGGAAAAATACAAGTTCAGCCTCGATATACGATCCCGGTGTGAGGGTTAATGCACCGCCTTGTCCGCGCACCGAGAAATTCAGAACCAGTGCATAACGGTTATTGGTCGTGCCGTACAACCAGAATTTTTCAGTAAGGACTGAATCCGCTTCAGAAATCTCCTTCCCCAAAATCAGCCAGGTATCCATGAGTCCATTCGGTTCTTTCAACTCGTCCTGGTTTTGAGTAAAACCAATAGATGTTTTTATGTCTTGTTGCAGAAATGGGGAAAGGGTATTAAGGTTCTTATACCCTTGCGTAATCATATAGATACGCGCCACCTGTTCCACGAATCTGCTGGCCCATTTATCTGAATAAAATCCGGACTCTCCCAGATTGCGCACCATAACGGCGAGACCTGGAGCCTGGGCGTCTATCATCCTGCGTGAAATATTTTCAAAAAAGGAGGGACTTTTTTCGGGGAGTGAGATGATCCCGTTTCTGATGATATCCTTAAGCCAGGTATTCAGTTCCGCAATGCCATCTTCCACTTTCGATTGTCTTGCCTGGAGGCGTTTGGCCTGTGCGGCTTCGTCAATGGGCTTTTCTTTGATTTCGGATTTTTTCTCCTCTTTTTCTGTTCGCTTGCTGATCCATTCGCTTACCCAGGAAGGTGGTGCGGTGGAGATAAAACCAGTGGTATTTTTTGCATAGGATAGCAATAGTCCGAGGCCATGTTTACAGGGAAATTTGCGGCTTGGACAGGAACATTTGAAGGCGATTGATTCAGTATCGATCTGCGTCTGGTACGGTTTTGAGCCGCTGCCCTGGCATTCCCCCCAGAGTGCGCGGTCGCTTTTCCCTTTGCTCAGCCATTTACTGCCGTTGGCCAATTCTCTGCCAGCTCTTCGCGAGGGCTCATCGGGTGCGAGAAGCAGAATCTGTTCTTCGGAAAGGTTCAAGAAAGAAATTTAATGCTCAAGATAATGGTAAAATTCTTTCGCGTTGAGCGATATTTTCAGGATTACCCGATGCAAATTTCCGGTGCGCTGAATTTCCCTTTGAAAGTAAACGCATAGGGTGTTTCTCCATGCTCACGGAGATGAACAATCCGTTGCGTTGCTTCAGCGATGGTCGGTGCATATCCGGCTGGTAAATACCACATGGCCATGTGCATTTGCGGCATTTTCTCAAACCATTCACGGCGCCTTTTCAGCATCTGAAGATGGCCGGACTGATAGACATATTTAAAAAGAGCGCCCAGGCTTTCCCAAACCGACATATTTACAATCAGAAACTCATCGTCAAAGATGGTTATAGCAGTTGCGTTGTCATTGTCTTCTTTTAGTCGCCATACAAATCCATCTGATTGTTCGGCAAGTGCATTTATCGGATCCAGATTGGCAACGAAATCGGCCATAACGGGACTGTCCATGGCTGCAATTCGTTTTGCGATATTTACCTGGGCGAGATGAAAATTCATACCATCAATTTATGCGGTAAAAATATTTGTTCTGATTCTATCTTCACACCTTCAAGGATCGATTGCGCACAAATGATGTATGAATTGAAAATCTTTGTCACACTACTGACATAGGGTTGACACAGGGTGGTGTTATTTTTGATCGACAAAGAAAAAAACAGCAATATGGAAAAATCACACGCCCTGAGGGGTATGGCCAATGTCAGTTTTTACGCCGCCGATCTGGAGGCCGCAAAAAAATGGTATACTAATTTTTTAGGTGTTGACCCTTATTTCAATGTACCCGGTTATTCCGAGTTCCGGATTGGTGACTACCAGCATGAGTTTGGTCTGATAGACAGCAAGTTTGCACCGGAGGGTGCCATCGATAAGCCAGGCGGAGCGATACTCTCATGGCATGTGGATGATTTGCAGGCAACACTAGACAGATTGCTTTCACTGGGGGCGACGTTGTATCAGCCTATCATTGATCGCAGCGGGGGGAAGGATACTTTTGTCACCGCAGCGGTGGTTGATCCTTTTGGAAATATACTGGGGATAATGAAGAATGTGCATTACCTGGAGATCCTTGGGTAGGGTCATTTCGAGCGCAGCCGAGACATCCCCTGCCGGTACTCCGAGTAATAGCTGGGGATGCCTCGGCTTCGCATGACTGTCATTTCGACCGAGCGCAGCGAGTGGAGAAATCCCTCACCGTTGTAGGTAACTCAACTCCGACATGACTATTTACCCGAGTATTCAAGAATATCCGCCGGCTGACAATCCAGCACTTTGCAAATGGCTTCCAGCGTACTGAACCGGATGGCCTTTGCTTTGCCGGTCTTGAG
>JACMLD010000429.1 GCA_014379785.1 Chitinophagaceae bacterium | reverse complement strand
TCACAATATTTGAAAATGACGGCCAGGAAAGGGTTTATGAGCAAAAAACCAAGCAACAAGTGGCGAAAGATATCGTTGATAGAATAGTAAACAAGTTGTATGCTTAGAACCGTTTTTTCATTGCTGATTCTCTCTGTTTTTGCCATCCCTACGCTGCATGCGCAGGAACTGCAGGCAAAGATTTCCGTTAATGCGGCAAGAGTCAGTTCAACGGTCGACAAAAAAGTGTTTTCAACGCTTCAGAACGCGCTCAACAACTTTCTCAATAACCGCAAGTGGACCAATGAAACTTTTGCTCCCAGCGAGAAAATTGTCTGCAACTTTCTTTTGAATATCAACGAAGCTTCGGAAGGAAATGTGTACCGTGCTTCGCTGGTGATCCAGGCGGCCAGGCCGGTCTATAATTCGGCATACGAGAGTCCGCTTGTCAATTTCAACGACGACGCGGTGGTGTTTCGTTATGTAGAGTTCCAGCCGGTCGAATTCAATGAAAACAGAGTGAGCGGCAATGATCCCCTGGCATCCAATCTCACAGCAATCCTGGCTTACTATGTAAATATTATTTTGGGAATGGATTTCGATTCATTCGCGCTTCGGGGTGGTGACCCTTATTTTCAGAAAGCACTGAATATTGTAAACAATGCTCCTGACAGTCGCGATATCACCGGCTGGAGAAATTTTGACGGGCAAAGAAACCGCTACTGGCTGGCAGACAATCTGACCAGCAGCCGATATACCCTGATTCACGACGCCATTTACAGTTATTACCGGCTTGGCCTTGACCTGATGTATGAGAATGAACCGGCCGCCAGAGCAGCCGTGCTGAATACGCTGAACTTTCTGAATAATATCAACACGGAAACTCCCAATACGATGGGACTTCAATTCTTCTTTCAGGGAAAATCCAAAGAACTCGTTGGCATTTTCAAAAAGACAACTCCCGATGAGAAAAGCCGCGCGGTCGAACTGCTTTCAAAACTCGATATCAGCAATTCCAACACATATAAGCAGGAGTTAAAATGATAAAATATTTTCTTTCTGCACTGATCATTTTTGCGGTTTCGTGCACGAATGACAAGAAGGTGCCGGACGATGTTATTCCCCCTGCTAAAATGGAAAAGATCATGTGGCAACTGCTGCAGTCCGATGATTTTGTTGGCATATATGTGGGACGGGATTCGTCGCTCGACCTGACAAAAGAGCGGCTTATAAGATACCGGCAGATATTTGATCTCAACAAGACCACGCGCGAAGCATTTCAGCGCAGCTATAAATTTTACACTGCCCATCCGGACATCAGCAAGGTAATGTTTGATTCTATTGGAGCGAGAGCGACACGTGAGAGAACGGAAGAATTCAAACCCAGGGACACTACACTCCAGAAGAAAAAAGATTCCATTCCGGTGACGAATTGATTTCGGTATTTTTACTTACTCAACGATTGATATGAATAAAGTTGTCTCCGGCCCCGATGAGGCCATAAGGGATATTCACGACGGTGCCACTATTATGCTTGGTGGGTTCGGACTTTGTGGAATTCCGGAAAATTGTATTGCAGCACTTGTACGCAAATCTGTGAAGTCACTCACCTGCATCTCCAACAATGCCGGTGTTGATGAATTCGGCCTCGGTTTGCTGCTAAAAACCCGACAGATAAAAAAGATGATGAGCTCCTATGTGGGAGAGAATGCTGAGTTCGAAAGACAGCTGCTGAGCGGTGAACTCGATGTTGATCTTATTCCACAGGGTACATTGGCCACCCGCATACAAATGGCCGGCATGGGTATTCCCGCTTTTTTCACTCCCGCTGGATTCGGTACCGAAATCGCGGAAGGCAAGGAAGTAAGAGCATTCAACGGAAAACAGTACCTGATGGAACACGCACTGCATGCCGACTTCGCGATCGTAAAGGCCTGGAAAGGGGATAAGATGGGAAATCTTGTTTTTAGAAAAACTACCAGAAATTTCAGTACTTCTATGGCGAAGGCTGGAGACATTACTATCGCCGAGGTTGAAGAATTGGTTGAGCCTGGGCAGCTGGATCCGGATAGCATACATGTTGCCGGCATTTACGTGCACAAGATATTTCAGGGCAGCGGATATGAAAAGAGGATCGAAAGAAGGACGGTGAGGATGTGAAGAATGAGGGAGACTGAGGGAGAATGCGGGCGAATGAGCGAGACTGCGGGCCCTATGCACGCTGTGACGAATGCTCTGCAAGCGGTCATTTCGACTCCCCCGCGAAGCGGGTGGGTGGAGAAATCGCCCGCCGGACGGAGTAGGGTGCCTTGTCTGATCGGGATTTCTCCCTGCGGTCGAATTGATGATAACTTAATAAAACTTCTTATGGCACTCGACAAATACGGCATCGCAAAGCGCATTGCCCAGGAACTGAAAGATGGTATGTATGTCAATCTTGGGATCGGCATACCAACTCTTGTGGCGAATTATATTCCAACCGGAATGAGTATCGTTTTTCAGAGTGAGAACGGAATGCTTGGTATGGGACCCTATCCAGAAGAGGTTGCCATCGATGCCGACCTTATCAATGCAGGAAAAGAGACCGTGACCATTCTCCCGGGAGGCGCTTTTTTTGACAGCGCCGAAAGTTTTGGAATGATTAGAGCGGGCAAGGTTGACCTCACGGTCCTGGGTGCGATGGAAGTCAGCCAGGAAGGAGATATCGCCAACTGGAAAATTCCGGGCAAGATGGTGAAAGGCATGGGCGGAGCGATGGATCTGGTGGCAAGCGCAAAAAATATCATCGTTGCTATGATGCACACCAACCCAAAAGGTGAATCGAAATTATTGTCGCACTGCTCCCTACCACTGACGGGTGTACAGTGCGTAAAAAAGATAGTCACAGAAATCGCGGTACTCGAAATAACAGCCCATGGCTTTAAACTGCTGGAACGCGCGCCGGGTGTAACAGTGGAAGAAATCGTTCAAAAGACTGCCGGCAGATTGGTAGTCGAGGGTGATATTCCGGAAATGCGGGGTGTTTAGACTGTCGTCATTTCGACTGAGCGCAGCGAATGGAGAAATCCCCTGCTATTACTTAATGAGTCTCAGCTGCGGCCGGTTGGGGATTTCTCCGCCCTCTTCGCTTCGCGAAGGGAGTCGAAATGACCTACAGCGAAAACAAATCAAGCGATCCATTTAACCTCAGTTTATAAAGGTTTAAACTGGCCATATCCTGCCGCTCCATCATTCTTTGAAGCGTGGGTATATAATTCAGCAAATTAAAAACTGTCAGCGCATAAGACATCTTCTCAAATTCTTCTGTATCCAGGCCGTATCCCTCAAGGAATTTTTGCTTTGCATCGATGTTCAGATCATGGAGCGCAATGGAAAGATCCCAGTAAGGAGCGATATTTGAAGATGCGTTTTCCCAATCAATGATCGCCAGTATATCACCCGCGTTGTTTGTCAATACATTTTTCAGCCTCAGGTCACAATGATTCAGCGAAGGCGCAATTTTCCATTTTTTTATCTTTTCACAGAGTTTGCGCATATGAGCCAATTTTCCTGGCGATAAAAATTCGTGCTTTTCAAGAAAACGCAACCTGCTTCCAATTTTCAACTCATTCTCCAGATAACTTTTCCAGGTCCTCTTTTTTGGAAGTCCTTTTTCCGACCAGTCGAACACACTTCCAAAACTGTTTGTCGGAATGGTATGAATCAGTCTTGCAAAGGCTCCCAGTTTTTCCAGGACGTTGAGACGTTCTGGATGGTCGCTGGCTTCATGGCCATTGATGGATTGCTGAATCATATAAGGAGCGCTGACAACCTTGTGCCCGATCTCCAGAATTTTTGGAACCGGAATATTTTTTTCTGCGGCCCTTTCCATTGCCCACTGCTCTTTTTTCCAGTCATTCAGCTTATCCAATCCCTTGCCAATGCGGATAATATATTTGCCTTCATTGTTCTTTACCTGGAAAACAAAATTGGTTTTTCCGGCGGGTTTGTATTCAATGACCGCTTTCGAACGGCCAAAATGGTGCCTGGCAATTTTTTTTGCCTGAATGGTCTTTGCCCGGATACGGGCGTCTATGGCTGTTTGCATATTATTGTATGACCGTCCTTTGCATTTCTGCCAGTTTGAATAATAATTCGCCGAGTTCGGTCGAGTTTTGAAGTTTGATAGGAGGTACCATGCCCTCGAAACTGAGGTATGGATTGCCCACATGTACCGCTT
>JACMLD010000428.1 GCA_014379785.1 Chitinophagaceae bacterium | reverse complement strand
CGGAGTTTCGCACCGACTTGTTTGCTGAACTTCAGTGCCAGTAAAGGTTTGCGGACGAGCAATTTATTAAAGTCATCAATCGTGAAAGCACAGAGGCTGACATTATCCTTGTATGCCTGTGCAAATTCACCATCGAGGTTGTTCTTTTCAAGGGTTATTTGCCCGAATATCTCTCCTCTTTTGATAATTTCCTTTGTCAGCTCCGCTCCGTTGTCGTCGATGTACCCAATCCGGATATGTCCTTCCTTTATGAAATAAAGTTTGTTGTGGTGAAAAGCTTCGAAATAAACAAACCCTCCCTTTTTTGCTTCTATAAAATTGTGCACTACATTCAATTCAGCATATTCATCATCGGACAGATCTGCCCACAGATCATAATTACGCAGTAAAAGCATTTTTTCTTCGATGGGCATAGGATGGTATTAATGATCCAAATTAAGCAATCAAATTTTATTTAGATTTACGCAAAATTTACAGCAGATGGATGTTCCAAGCATGGCAGAAATGACAGCGAGAGGCGAAACACCCGAAATTCTATTCTGGGTCGGCTGTGCGGGAAGCTTTGACCAGCGTGCTCAAAAAATCACGCGGGCATTTGCAGCCATTCTTACCAAGGCTGAAATAAAATATGCGATCCTTGGAAAAGAAGAACTCTGCACCGGCGACCCTGTCCGGCGTGCAGGCAATGAATTTCTGTTTCAGATGATGGCCTATCAGAATATCCAGATTCTCAATAATTATGGGATTAAAAAAATCGTCACCGCCTGCCCGCACTGTTTCAACACGCTGAAAAATGAATATCCCGAACTCGGCGGCAACTACGAAGTCATTCACCATACTACCTTTTTACAGCAGCTGATTGACTCCGGCAAAATCCGCATGAAAGAAGGGGGACAATTCAAGGGAAGAAAAATAACCTTTCATGATTCCTGTTACCTTGGCCGCGCAAATGATATCTACGAAGCGCCCAGAAAAGTGCTGGAAGTGCTCGACGCTGAACTGGTGGAAATGAAAAACTGCCGCAGCAAAGGCTTGTGTTGCGGAGCCGGTGGTGCCCAGATGTTTAAGGAAGAGGAAAAAGGTACAACACGCGTAAATTTTGTGCGTTCCGACGAAGCCATCGGTACCGGTGCCTCCGTAATCGCCGCCTCATGTCCCTTTTGCAATACCATGCTGACTGATGGAGTAAAAAATGCCGAAAAAGAGGACAAGGTCCAGGTGCTCGACATCGCAGAGCTGATTGCCGCCTCTATTTAGAATTGGTTCTATTTTTCGTACTTTTGCAGCATGACGGACTACACATTTTCCCAGCTTTTGCCCGCAGATTTTCATGCTGATTCCAGAGTCTGGATATATCAGTCGAGCCGTCTATTTTCCATGGGTGAAGTTTTGCAGGTAGAGGACATACTCAACGCATTCACGGAAAGCTGGCATACACATGGCACACCCGTAAAAGGCTTCGCCACTGTGCTATTTGGACAGTTCATCGTACTGATGGCAGACGAAACAGCAGCAGGGGTGAGCGGATGCAGCACAGACAGCTCCGTGCGACTGATCAAGGAAATCGAAAAAACTTTCAGCGTTTCTCTTTTCGACCGGCAGACACTGGCTTTTCTTGTAAAGGACAAGGTGCAGATGCTTCCGTTGTCCCAACTAAATTATGCGGTGGCGAATCGCTTTATTACCCCCTCCACCCTTTACTTCAATAATCTTGTGCAGACAAAAGTCGAGATGGAAAAGTCGTGGATGATACCCGTCAGGGAAAGCTGGCTGGCCAAGCGCATTGATTTTTCAGGACAGGAAAGCGCAAAAGTCTAGCGTTTCAATTTCTTCGCTTTTTTGGTAATACTGTATCCGACCGTCAGGCGAAAATTTCTGGTCTGCGTACTATTATAACTTTCGAGGTTGAAATTTGGGCCATAGGTAAACACTTTGTTTTTCTGCGAGATAAATGGATCAATTGCGTTTACCGTTACGATGAGTTTCTTGCTGAGAAAGCGATGCTGAATACCCAGGTTCATGCTGACATTGCTCCTTACCGTGCCCTGGGGATTGGCAAAACGATTGAATGTAAAACTCGTGATCACAGACATCAAATCGGTAGGAGTATAATTTGAATTCAGGTTAGAGGTAATGGTTCCTCCGTTTCTGTACTTGTTTTTAGTACGGTCAAAAAGGCTGTAAGAATTGTAACTATACGTAGCACTGAAATTCATTCTTAATTTTCTTGACAATGTCAGACCGCTCCAGGTGCTGACTTCATATTCACTCCGGTTGCTGATATTGTACCAGGTCGTCTGGGTTTTTCCATCCGCAAGCAATGTCCGAAGCTGCTGATAAATATCTTCTACGCGATTGAATCCAACGCCCGCGTTTACATAAAATTTGTCTTTTGTTTTGCCGATTACAAGGTCAAAGTTGTGCGATTTTGAAGGCTCCAGATCAGGATTTCCAAAACGAAGATTATATGGATCGCCGTTGTCGACTGTCGGGTTGAGCTCGCCCACCCCGGGTCTGCGAATTGACCTGCGATAAGAAAAAGTAAGATTCAGGCGATTGTTCCAGTTCTTATTGAAGTTTGCAAAAGGAAGAAATGTCCAGTAGCTGTTTTTTACCGTCTGCGCATTTTTTGTGAGATCAAATCCAAAGGCCGTCAGTTCAGCCGAGGCGCCGGCTGTAAACGACAATCCCGCGCCCACCAACTGTTTCAGCGAAGCGCGGTAATTGGTGATGGACTGATGAAAAACAAAATCATTGCTGTACAATTCGTTTTTGAGAAAGTTACCCTCCGGTTTTTTGAGGTAGTAATTGTTTAGCAGCACATGGCTGTTGTTTCTATTGTAATAGGTGCCGACCGAAACATGTGTTTTTTTATTGCGAAGTGGTTTGTCATAATTCACACGAATGCTCAGTCCGTTGTTCCAGGTATCATTCAACAATTGCTGCGTGGAGTCGATACCGTTAGGAGTATCGTCGGCATTGAGAAACTCCTGAAAGAAATACCGGTCGTTCTGATTATAAGAATAATTATATCCGGTGATGACCCTAAGCACATCGCCGGATTTAAGTCCTTTGTGTGTCCATGTAAAATTTAGGTTTGGATTGATGCTCTGACCTTCAGTTCTTACCGCCCGGCGGCTTGACCTGGTCATGATCATAAAACGGTTCATGTTGAGAAAAGTATTGCCGCTCCGGTTGTTGAAATTGTTCTGATTGTATTGCAACAGAATGTTGAATGCATTTTGTTTATTCAGTTCATAGTCAAGGTTAAACCGCGCATTCGGTCTCGTGCTTGTATTGCGGTATTGAGAAGTGGTATTGAAATAATTGGTGGAGTCCGCATAGACATTTTCTCTTTTCGAGTAACCTTCACCGTTAAAGATATTATAGCCGCTGCCGAGGGTCAGATTGAGAGCCAGCTTATTTTTCCGATAATTGAAATTTCCGCT
>JACMLD010000427.1 GCA_014379785.1 Chitinophagaceae bacterium | reverse complement strand
TCGACCGAAGGGAGAAATCCAGAGCCGTAATCAACTATTCTGAGTAATAAAAGGAGAGGCCGCCAAAATCTGGCGGCCTCTCCTTTTTATCATATAAACCCTGTGTACCGGCTGGGGATTTCTCCGCTCGCTGCGCTCGGTCGAAATGACTGCTTCCATCACATTCTCCACATTGCGCGAAGCGCATCACATTCTCCCTCATTCTCTCACATCTGCCCTATTTCCGCTTCGTCCGGAAACCCAGGTAATTCGGGAGCATTGGTTTTCTCTGTATCAGTCTTCTCCAGATCCACATCGGAAGAATGAGAAGGAAAAACAATGGGCCGGTAAATCCGAGAAGTGCAATCCATTTTGTGCCATAGAACTTCGTCATCGGACGTCTCAGTCTTTCAGAAATCAGATACATAGAAGGTACCAGCAGCAGTGTCATGAAAAATGCGAATATGAGACCGAAGATCAAGGTCCAGGACAGCGGACCCCAGAATACCACGCTGTCGCCGCCCATGAAGACGTTTGGCTTCAGGTGCTGGAAGAAGCCCAGCCAGTCTACGTTTAAGCCGATTGCCAGCGGAAACAAGCCGAGGATGGTTGCGAGGGCCGTGAGCAATACCGGAATGATCCTGGTCTTGCCCGCCTGAATAATCGCCGCCTTTGTGCGCATACCGCGTTCGCGGAGTTCATCCGTGAATTCGATGAGCAGGATACCATTCTTCACAACAATACCTGCCAGACCAATGATACCCACAGCCACCATGATAAGAGGCATCGTCATTCCGGTGATGGCAAAGCCGATGAACACACCGATGATGCTGAAGAAAATTTCATTCAATACTATGAAAGGCTTACTCAGTGAGTTAAACTGCAACACCAGTACTCCGAAAATCATACCGAGGGCTGTGATGAGGGCAGTCAGGAGAAAGCTCAGTGACTCTTGCTGATCCTCCTGCTGGCCAGTCTGCCGAATGGTGATATTTGATGGTTTTCCTTTGAAATCATTTACTGCATTGGTGACATCGAGATTCACTTTGTTGGGGTCAAAACCTTCTACCAGGTTTGAATAGATAGATATTACGCGTTTTAGGTTCTTTCTTTTCACCCCACCGAGTGAACTGTTGTAGTCAAATTTTACCACGGAGCTGATCGGCACCTGCCGTACCTGACCGGATGCAAAATCGCGGTAGGTAATCTTCATGTTCTGAAGATCGGTGATGCTGTTTCGCAACTCATCAGTATACCTTACCTGAATTTTGTATTCATCCTCACCGTCTTTCAGTTTGCTGGCTTCGCGGCCAAACAATGCCGTTCTGAGTTCCATACCGATCTGTCCGGTCGACAGACCCTCGCGCATGGCTCTTTCACGGTCGACCGAAAGCGTTAGTTCGGGTTGGGTCACGTCTACATCGAGTTTCAGTTTTTCAACACCCGGAATATTTTTTGTATCGAGAAAGTTTTTGAGGGCAACGGATGTTTTTACGATGTCATCAAATTCTTCTCCCACTACTTCAATATTTATCGGAGCGCCGGATGCTGGGCCGTTCTGCTGGCCAGCGAGGCTGATTTCTGCGCCAGGCAGGTCTTTCACTACTTTTCTCAGAGAGTCTACCACTTCTGAAGTTTTCTTGCCATGTCGTTTTTCAAATTCAACAAAAGAGATCTGAATACGACCGAGATGCGGCTGCGTTCCCCTTTCACCACCGAAGGGATCAGTGGCACCTACACCAACGTTCGATATCACTGATTCTACGATTGGGTTATTGTCTCCCAGCACCTGAAACACTTTTGTTTCAAGTTGTTTCGTAATGCTGTCGGTGTAGGATGTCTTGGTGCCCACGGGCATTTTCACATACACATACACGATAGGCGGATCACCGGTCGGGAAAAATTCTGTCTTCGTCCGCCCGGAAGAGATGGATGAGAAAAGCGCGATTGTGGCAATGATGAAGACCAAAAACACGGATGCAATCAACCATCCCGGCCTGTTGCGGAACAGTGCCCATCTGAGTGAGCTTTCATAATGATTCATGAGCCATGGCAACACACGCAACTGGAACCCGTGTATCAGATCATGCAATACATACCGGTTGAGGATGATCAGTAAAACGAGCAGCAGGATAAAGTTTGCAAGGCCGTGTGACCCTGCGAGGTGCAATAAACCTCCGATGATCACAAATGCCCAGAACCATTTCTTGCGGAAGATGGCGCTCTTAGGTTCTTTCGCAGGATAATGCTCGGGTTTCATAAACGAAACCGCAAATACAGGGTTGATAAAAAATGCCACAATCAGTGAAGCTGCCAGCGTGAGGATTAGAATTGTTGGCAGGTAGATCATGAATTTTCCAATGATACCCGGCCAGAAAAGCAATGGAAAGAATGGAGCGAGCGTAGTTACGGTTCCGGAAAGCACGGGCACGAAAACTTCACCTGCAGCCATTTTCGCCGCTTTAACTATCGGTACCTTTCCATTATTGAATATACGGTGCGTATTTTCTATTACCACAATGGCGTCATCCACAATAATACCCAGGCCAAACAGCAAGGCAAACAGCACAATGAAATTTAGCGTCACGTGCGTGCCTACGATTGAATCGGCCAGCGGAAGGAACAGGAATGCAATAAATACGCTGAGTGGTACACTGAGTGCCACAAAGAAGGCATTGCTCACACCCATGAAAAACATCAGGACTATCAGTACCAGTACAAAACCGATGACGATGGTGTTGATCAGTTCGTTGAATGATGTGCGCGTCTGAACGCTCTGGTCGCCGGTGATAACGATGTCGAGATCTTTTGGTAGTTCTGATCTCTTCATTTCTTCAACAACCTGTGTGATTTTTTCTGAGGTATTGATAAGATTTTCACCTGCGCGTTTTACGATTTGCAGGGTGATTACATCTTTTTTATTCAGCCTGGAATAACTTTCTTTTTCTTTTACGGTGTCTATTACCTGTGCGATATCGCGCAGGTAAACGGGTTGTCCGAAAATGTTTTTGATCACCAGTGTGCTCATGTCGTATGCAGTGGCGAACTGTCCTTTCACCTGGATATTCGGCTGCATATTGCCGATCTTGATATTGCCTGCGCTGATATCACGGTTTTCGTTACCGATGGCCATGGCGATATCGTTGAAGGTGACGCCGGATGCTTCCATTTTGAACTTGTCGACATTCACCTGGATCTCACGTTCGGGGGCACCTGCGATGTCGGCTTTGTTAACTTCCGGAAGTTCTTCAAACCTGTCCTGCAGTTTCTCTGCGTATTCTTTCAGTTTTATTCCATCGTAGTTGCCACTGACATTGACAAACATGATGGGAAAATCTGAGAAGGCTACTTCTATTACATCGGGTTCTACTGTCAGGTCATTGGGGAGTTCGGTTCTCGATTTGTCTACCGCATCTTTTACTTTCTGTTTTGCGACATCCACTTTCACATTGGTCTCAAATTCTACGAGGATGCTGCTGAAGTCTTGTATGGAGGTACTCTTGATGTTTCTGATACGTGCACCAGTGATGGCTTTCAGTTCCTTTTCTATCGGGCGGGTAACGAGATTCTCCATGTCTTTTGGAGAAGTACCTGCGTATACAGTGGCCACATAGATTTGCGGAACAACAATATCCGGGTATGATTCTTTTGGCAGGTTTACAAATATGTTCAAACCCACCAGGGTAATGGCAATAGTTGCCACATAGGTCACCGTTATGTGATCAATCACCCAGCTGGTTGGCTTGTACTGCTTGAATTTCTCTACTATTTTAGATTTGATGCTCATGATTCATTTTTTAAAGCTGAGTGGTAATCAACTGGCCATCGTACAGGCTCTGAAAGCCTTCTGAGATAAATTGATCCCCAACCTGCAGTCCGCTCTTGATTTCAATTTTTTCACCGTAAACTTCTCCTGCCACTACCGTCTTTTTTCTTGCAACCAGTTTGTTGTTTTCTTTCGCGGCTACAAAAACATATTTACCGTTTTCGTCTGTCTGCAACGCTGTCATGGGCACCACTACTGTGTTTGAAGCCGTGTAGTCCTGAATTTTAACGGTTGCGAGCTGGTTTGGCTTGAGGCCACTGCCGCTTGGTACTTTTGCTTCGGCAGTAAAACCTCTGGAGGTGTTGCTGATGAGCTGACTGATAAGAGAGATATTGGTTTTGATTTCTTTGCCCAGGTCAGGAATGTATACAACAACCGGAGCGCCTTTTTTTACTTTTGAAAGGTAGTTTTCAGGAACATCCACGACTGCTTTCAGGTTACTTGGATTTACGATGGAGATGGTTGCTCCCTGCATGCCGGTGAATATTTCGCCGGGATGAACGTTTACAGTTTCCACCACGCCTGACACCTCTGAGTAGACATTGGATGTGCTCAGCTGCTCGTTGAGAATCCCCATTTGTTTTTCGAGGTTCTCGACATTGTTTTTGGCGGTGATGAGTTGTACTTCTGTGCCGATGCCCTGGTCCCAGAGATTTTGCTGACGTTTCTGCAGGTCTTTTGCATAGGCGAGCTGGGTTTCGAGTTGTTTTACATTCTGCGACATCACGGCATTGTCGAGTCTGATGAGCAGCTGACCTTTTCTTACGTTGTCGCCTTCCTTAACATAAACTGCTTTTACCTGTCCGCCTTGTCCGCGTGGTGAAACGTAGTAGATGTTTTCTGTTGAAATTCTACCCTGCAGGTCTATGAAGTGGGTGAAATTTTCTGTGCTTACAGAAGTGATGCTCACCAGTTTTGGCTTTACGCCAAATGAAGGATCTTCTTTGGTGATCGCTTCTTCCAGGCTTTTGATCTGGCTGTTGAGTGCGGTTTGCTGCGTCCTCAGTTTTTCTAGTTCCGCTTTTTTGTCGCCTTTTTTGGCTTCGCCTCCGCCGCAGCCCGCGAGGAAGAAGATTGCGGCCATCAGTCCTGTATATTTCATGTTGTTGGTGATTTTCATGATCATTCGTTTATAATTTTCCTGTTGCTTTCTGGTAATCGACTTTGGCTATTATGACGTCTATCAGCGACGCGTAATAATTTATCTGGGCCGTTTTAAGTGCAGCCTGTGCGTTGATGACTTCCAGGTTGCTGCCGAGTCCCTGTTCGTATTTTATTTTCTCGGTGTTGTAAACTCTTTCTGCCAGTGCTGCATTTCTTTTTTGCAGGTCCATGGTGAGGAGGCTGCTGCGGATGGTTACGCGGGCCTGTTCCACTTCATTGTCGATTGTCTGTGTGGTGTTTTCTATGTCGTACAATGTTTGCTGTAGTTCGAGTTTTGCTTTCTTCACCCGCGCGTCCTTCGCGAAGCCGT
>JACMLD010000046.1 GCA_014379785.1 Chitinophagaceae bacterium | reverse complement strand
GTGAGAACTGTTTTTTTCATTGTGTTGTTTTGAGCAAATGAAGGTTAAAATAGTCCGGAGTGGTTCATACTTTAGGATGATTTATGGGTTTTTAGTATCTAAATCAGCCGAAAGTAGGAGGGTCACGCGAGAATTTCCAGTTCTTTTGCTTTCTGAATGGCCTGGGTTCTTCTTTTCACATCGAGTTTGAAAAAAATATTCGCTGAATGTGTTTTTATGGTACTGAGGGAAACGAAAAGCTGGTCGGCGATTTCCTGGTTGGAGTGGCCTTTGGCCATCAGGGCGAGGACTTCATATTCGCGTGGACTGATGCCTGTTGCTGCCAGTTGGTCTTTGGGAAACGGGTTGGTTTGTGTCAGTCGTATCTCCGGGTTTGAATTTTGCGACTGGTTCGGTGTGGAGTTTGCACGGTTTTGAATTAATTTGCGTCCGACCCATACGCCGAGGGCGGTAAAAAGAATGGCGATGGCGGTGACATAAATTTCCATGGAGAGGTCGCGGATGAGCATGCGGTATTCCAGCATTTTCAGCAGCGCAGTGAGCGCGGCAAGAGCAAGTCCATAGAGGAGAATTGTCTTTTTCATGAACTGGGTTGGCTACTTGTTGTGCAAGATAATTTGATTAGATTACAATAATAATGATAAGAATATGGGTAAGTCAAAATCTTCAAAAACTAAGAAATCTGCCAAGCCTGCAGCTCCCGCAAGTGGAATGGTTGTAAAGAATTCTCAGTCAAAGTCTGGCGGAAAGCCTTCTTCTTTTCTTCCGAACAAGAGCTTTTCTTCCTCCAAAAAAGGAAGTGGTCAGGTGAGTGCGCCGCGCAAGGCGAGTTAGGTTTAAACTGTCTAGATGCCTGACAATTCCTTCTATTTTGTGGAATCTCTTGGCGATCTGTATACGCTGGTGCAGACTTCGAAATTATTTTCGGATTCTAAATTTTTTGTCGATTGCACCCCGAGGTCGGATGTATCTGCGATATTGGCTGAGTATGAGAAGGCGGTGGTTTTGGAAAGTTTCGACCTGGATAATTTCGTCCGCACGCATTTCATTTTTCCTGCCCAGGTAAAAAGTGATTATTTATCAGCCAATAAACCGCTTCTTCAGCATCTCGGTGATCTGTGGACTGTGCTGAAGCGGAGTCCGTTGTCGCAGGCGGGGACGCTTGTTGGCCTCCCGTTTTCGTATATCGTGCCGGGTGGGAGGTTTCGTGAAATGTTTTACTGGGACAGTTATTTTACGATGCTGGGTTTGCAGCATGCCGCTGAGGAATCGGATGCCGCGCTTTGCGGGGATATGGTGGCAAATTTTGCGTACTTGATTGACCTACTTGGCTATATTCCCAATGGCAATCGCACTTATTTTCTTTCGCGGTCCCAGCCCCCCTTTTTTCTGTTAATGTTACAGTTGCTGGACGGGAATTCCAACGATTTTTTCCAGTTAAAATACCTTGCCCAGATTGAGAAGGAATATCAATTTTGGATGACCGGTGCCGAAACCCTTAAGGTTCCGGGGGATGTTCACCGTCGGGTGGTCATGATGCCTGACGGTACTGTGATGAACAGGTATTGGGATGAGATGGACACGGCGCGTCCGGAAGCTTTCTATGAGGATAGCCGCATTGCGCGGGATTCCGGAAGGCCTTTGCCGGAAGTGCATCGTCATTTGCGTGCCGCCTGTGAGTCGGGGTGGGATTTTAGTAGTCGATGGTTGCGGGATGGGATCAGCCAGTCCAGCATCGAGACAACGGATATTGTGCCGGTAGATTTGAATTGCCTGCTTCTTCACATGGAGGAGACATTGATAAAATTGTATTCAAAGGGAGGGAATGCGGATTGGTTAAGAGTTTTGCAGGAGCGTGCGAACAGCCGGCATACTGCCATACAGCGATATTGCCGCAATGGCGCGGATGATTTTTATGTGGATTTTCATCTGAAGGATGGAGTGCCAGTGGAGCGCCCTACCCTGGCGGCGGTGTTTCCATTGTTTTTTGGCGTGGCCAGTCCTGAACAGGCAGGCCAGATTGCAAAAGTTCTGGATGACAGGTTTCTGACCGACGGGGGACTGCCCACAACGCTGGAAACGACCGGACAACAATGGGATGCTCCAAATGGCTGGGCGCCCCTGCAATGGATGGCTTACAAGGGCCTTCAGCGATATGGATTGAATGAGCTGGCGGGAAAGGTCAGGCAGCGTTGGACAAAAAACTGCGAGAAAGTATATTCAGACACGGGCAAAATGATGGAAAAGTACAATGTGGAGGATATTTCTATAAAGGCCGGCGGTGGAAAATACCCCAACCAGGATGGATTTGGCTGGACCAATGGTGTGTATATCAGTATGAAACTGGAGGAGAAGGGAGAAATTTCGTAAACCTGGGATGTGGCGGGAAGCTAAGGATCGTTGCGGCTATGAACTCTGAAGTTTTCTTGCTAATATTGCAAAAAAAAGGGCCCTCTGTAGAAACAGACGACCTCTAACGATTGCTTGCCATATGAAAAGAGATAATGATAT
>JACMLD010000426.1 GCA_014379785.1 Chitinophagaceae bacterium | reverse complement strand
ATTTATATCGCCGCCTACCTCTACGATGACCCCAGGCTCATCAGAAAACAATTCACCACACGCGACAACCACAATCGTTCAGATGCCGACTACTTTTCGGTTTTCTTAGACACCTACAACGATCATCAGAACGCGTTTCAGTTTCTTGTTACCACCCGAAACGTGCAAACAGATTCCCGGGTATCACCAACAGCTACCAACGGATTCGGGCAATACGGGGATATCAGCTGGGATGCGGTCTGGGACAGTAAAATACAGATGCAAAAAGATGGGTGGACCGTTGAAATAAAGATTCCGCATTTCTCCATACGATTTGCAAAAAAAGAAATACAGGACTGGGGCGTCAATTTTCTTCGTTTCACCCGCCGCAACAACGAAACCACATTCTGGAATCCGGTAGACCCGAATATCAGCGGTTTTGTAAACCAGTTCGGTGATCTGAACAATTTACAATCCCTTGCACCTCCGCTGCGCCTCAGCTTCTCACCTTATGTCAGTGCTGGAAACCGCAGTACGCCAGAACTGAAATCCGGCTACAGAAAAGAATGGTTGAAAAGCGGTGGCCTGGATGTGAAATACGGACTCAATGAAAGCTTTACGCTCGATGCCACGCTGATACCCGATTTCGGACAGGTAATCTCCGATAACGTTGTCAACAATATCACTCCTTTCGAACAGCAGTTTCTCGAAAACAGACCTTTCTTTACCGAAGGAACCGAACTGTTTAACAAGGCCGGCATTTTTTATTCCCGACGCATAGGCAAAACACCGCCCGGATATTTTGATGTAAAGGCATTTACGGATACCAGCACGATATACGACAATATTAAAAATCCATCGGTCACACGACTTTACAATGCCCTGAAATTCTCAGGCCGCAATAAACACAACCTCGGCATTGGCATTTTTAACTCAGTCACCCAATCCGTATCGGCCAGGGTTAGAAACAGGATCGATGGCCGCGACTCTATCATCAGAACAGAAGACCTGGCCAATTACAACATCATTGTCCTTGACCAGGTGCTGAAAAACAGATCCTATATCACGTTTACAAATACCAATGTGATGAGAAACGGGTCAGCAAGAGATGCCAACGTTGCCGCCCTGGATGTTGCGCTGTATGACCGTGCTAATACATATGCCCTGTTGCTCAAGCCCAGGTACAGCAAGCTTTTTGGAGAAGGCGGTTATGATGGATTTAAAAATACTACCCGCGTTGGAAAGGTCAGCGGCCGATGGCAATGGCATGTATTAAACGAGCTGGAAACTCCTGGGTACAATCCAAACGATCTGGGTTTCATCTTATCACCCAATGAATTCACGGTAGCCGGCTCTCTCAGTTATAATTTGTTTACAGCTACAAAGAATTTTCTCAACCAACGCTATGCCATCGGGGTTGAACAGTCATACCTGTACCGTCCATGGGGTTATCAGAAAACCGAAATAAGACCTTCCGTCTTCTGGTTTTTTAAAAATTTCTGGGATATCAGTATCTCGGTTCCATTTCAACCCATGTGGTACAACGACTACTTCGAGTTGCAGACACCAGGAAAGACACTCAAACGATCGCCATATTATTCGATGTTTGTAAATGGCAGCAGCGACAGCAGAAAAAAATTATTTGTAAGCTGGAACCTGGGTTTCGCAGAAGGGCCGCTTCCCTCCGACCCTTTCAATTCCGTACAGCTCGGTGCACGGTACAGATTCAGCGACCGGCTCACGGTTGACGCCACTGTTACACGGCAGTATGATAACGGACAATGGGGACTCGCCAACAATGGAAGAAACTTTATTTTCGACGGAGCTGGTGACCCTGTTATTGCGAGAAGAAAATTTACAGACATTTCAACGGTGCTCAGTGGAGCCTATAATTTCACATCCCGTATGAATCTCACTTTTCGTGCCAGGCATTACTGGAACCGCCTGCAAAATACCAATCTGTATCGTTCGCAGCCCGACGGATACTGGAATGAAAGATTTGATCTCACTCCATCTGACTTCAATGCCAACTACAATGTTTTCAATCTGGATGTTTTTTACACCTGGGATTTCCGACTGGGCAGTCGCATCATCATAGGCTATAAAAACTGGCTGGGCAATGACTATCTAAATGCAGTAGAAGGCACAAAATACCGTGACTACAGCAGCAACCTCGGCAACGTTTTTTCCCGCCCCCACGGCAATGAAGTGACGCTCAGGTTTATTTACTTTCTCAATTATACCGACTTAAAGAAGAAACAGTAGCAAAGAACAATTTCATAGCTTTGAACCATGACGAGCAAAAAAACCGCCAGGGTAAAAAAAGAACCTCCGGTTATTCTAATCACCAACGATGATGGAATCACGGCCCCGGGCATTCGCAGCCTGGTAGAAGCAGCAAAGGATCTCGGAAAAATAGTGGTGGTTGCACCCGACAAACCGCAGAGCGGAATGGGTCATGCCATTACCATCGGTCATCCCCTCCGTTTGATCCCCTACCATGGCTTTGATGGCATTGAAGCATGGCAGTGTACCGGCACACCGGTAGATTGTGTAAAGCTGGCGGTCGACAAAATACTTCACAGGAAACCCGATATCTGCCTGAGCGGAATCAACCACGGCGCCAATCATTCCATCAATGTGATCTATAGTGGCACCATGAGTGCGGCGGTAGAAGCAGCGATTGAAAGCATCCCTTCTATCGGCTTCTCATTGCTCGACTACAGCATCGAAGCAGACTTTGCCGGGGCCATAGAATATGCCAGAAAGATCACGGCTCTCATGCTGAAGACCAGGCTCGACAAACACACCATTCTCAACGTCAATATACCAAAGGGTGACAAAAACCTTATAAAAGGGATGAAGATCTGCCGTCAGGCTTACGCCAAATATGAAGAGGACTTCCTGGAAAGAACAGATCCCCATGGAAGAAAATATTTCTGGCTCACAGGAGAATTCAAGAATATGGACAAAGGCAAGGACACAGATGTATGGGCGCTGGAACATAACTTTGTGAGCATCGTCCCTGTGCAATTTGATCTCACCAATTACGTTTTAATGGACAAACTCAAGAAAACCTGGAAATCCTGATGCTAAAAAGAGACAATTTCGGACTGGGGCTGATCCTCGGATTTCTAACGCCGCTGCTCGGCATGGTGATCTATTATTTTATTGCATTTTATCCCAGCAACATCGGTTTTAAGGAGTTTCTGCTTTTGATGAAACAATACAAGAGTGTTCTGACTGCAGTAAGCAGTATTTCCCTGGTGGCAAATGCGGTACTTTTTACCTACTACGTCAATACCCGCAAAGACCGCACTACCCGCGGTGTTTTTGTGGCAACCCTTATTTACGGGATCACCGTTTTACTGATCAAACTCGTCGGTTAAAGATGTCGTAAGTTTGCCACGGCAAAATTCAAACACATCAATGCGATATTATATTATCGCCGGTGAGGCATCCGGCGACCTTCATGCAGGCAATCTCCTGAAAGAAATCAGAAAAAACGATCCGACCGCCGAATTTCGGGCATGGGGTGGAGATTTGATGGAAGCTGCTGGTGCACAGCTGGTCAAGCATTACCGCGAACTCGCCTTTATGGGTTTTGCTGAAGTGATCCGAAACCTGCCCACCATTCTGGGAAATCTGAAGTTTTGCAAAGAAGACATTCTCAGTTATCAGCCAGACGCGCTCATCCTCGTCGACTATCCCGGCTTTAATATCCGCATTTCTACCTGGGCAAAAGAAAAAGGCATCAGGGTCATCTACTATATATCTCCGCAGGTTTGGGCCTGGAAAGAAAACAGGGTGAAAAAACTAAAACAAAGTGTCGGCAAAATGCTGGTGATTCTGCCATTTGAAAAAGCATTTTACCAGAAATGGAATTATGAAGTTGAATACGTGGGTCACCCTCTGGTGGAAGTGATCGACAGCTTTCTTTCAGTCCACAAACAGGATGTCGCCGCACCAAATGGCCGGGGCATCATTGCATTACTGCCGGGAAGCAGAAAACAGGAAATCATAAAAAAGCTCCCCATCATGCTGGAAGTGGCTGCATATTTTCCGCAGTTTCAGTTTGTAGTGGCCAAGGCACCCGGCCAGGAAGACGAGTTCTACACCCCGATGCTCGAAAAATATACCAATGTGTCGTCGGTAAGGAATGAAACATACAGATTGCTTTCACAGGCGCAGGCAGCTCTGGTCACCAGTGGGACCGCCACCCTGGAGACAGCCCTTTTTGGTGTACCCGAAGTGGTGTGTTACAAAGGAAGCAATATCTCTTACCAGATTGCCAAAAGACTTATCCGTGTCAAATATATTTCGCTGGTAAATCTAATCATGGACAAATCAGTCGTGACGGAACTGATCCAGCAGGAGCTTACACCCCAAAATCTGAAAACGGAACTGGAGAGCCTGCTTTTTGATCAAGTGCGCAGATCTGCGCTAGAGGCGGATTACAAGGCTTTGCGTGAGTTATTAAGCGCAGGCGGCCATGCATCTTACAATGCCGCCAGATTGATCGATATTTTTATGAAGACGGGGAAATGATCAATGTTTGCGCAGTATCAGCTTTATGATCATAATGATGACCGCTGTCAGAAACATAAAAATAGATACCCGGTTTATCCAAT
>JACMLD010000425.1 GCA_014379785.1 Chitinophagaceae bacterium | reverse complement strand
TCGGGTGAAAACCTTGGACTTGTCTCCGTTGCTGCGGTACTGGTGATCCGTTTTGCTTCACCACTTTTTGTACTGACCCAGATATCGCCACCGTATGTAAAGGCGATATTTGTTTTGCTGATTGCAGGTTGGCGAAGTAGTCTGGTTCCTTGCGCGCAGATTTGTGTGCACGCGATTGTCATCAAAAAAATCGGGAGTAATGATTTGATAAGCATATAAGGGATTGAGTCTTGAAGTTCTGTCATTTCGAGCGAAGCGAGAAATCCTCTCCAACTTATCATCACCGTATTTTCCACATAACCCGCCACCACCTTGTTTTCCGAAGCTTTCGCAATTCATATTACAATGTGCTGACAATGGGGAATTATAGTTGTAGAAATCGTTTCACAGAAAATTTTCAATGTTGATTTAAGTCAAGCGAAAATTGAAACAAACAGGCAAAAAATCGCCTTTTAATAGTTGGAACACTGTTTGCAAATAGTATAGTAGGTTTTCAAAGGATATTGGATTTCAAACGGGGCACTATTTCTATAGAGCCCTTTTTTTATGCCCTCACCGCATTTGATTCCCTATGGTACTAATAGACTATTTTCTTCCAGCGCTGTCAGAAATACTTTCGAATAAAAATGGAGAGCAAATTTACCTCTTCAAAAGCCCACTGGATTTCTCCTCTTTTCTATCTTCTTGCTTTTTATGTTTTCGGGGCTTCCGTAATGGACAGTTTCGCGGTTTATCATACATGGAGATTCGTTGGCGAAAATGAATTTATAGCAATGCACAAGGCATCCGGCGGCCGAATTGTTTCGCTGTTTGTTCTTCCAACGCTTGTAATGACGGTGTTTCTTATTCTTCAGTTCTGGCATCGCCCAAAAGCCGTATCGAGAACACTGGTATGGGTTGCGCTTGTTTGTACCATTATTCCCTGGCTTTCTTCCGCATTTATTCAGATACCCATGCAGATCCAGTTGGACCTGGGTAAGAATGACGCTTTGCTCGAAAGTCTTATCGTTACCGACTGGATCCGCGTAATTCCTTCTTTTGTGCTGGCGGTAACGGTGTTCTTAATGGTAAAGAGAGCGGTAGCGGCTTAAAGCGAATTGTATTTGCTGAGAAAGCTTTTTGCTTTCCGTACCTCTATCCTTTCTGACCCACCTGAAATAGATACCAGCTGCTGAAAATGTGTTTTGGCTTTTTCGCTGTTACCACTCAGTTCCGCTGCCATTCCCGCACCGAAGAGGCCGTTGAACCGGTTGGGATGCGTCTTCAGAGAGGCCTCGTAAGCCGTCAGTGCTTCTGCCGGTTTTTTCATTTGCAGCAGCATATCGCCCAGCAATTCGCGCGCAGGCAATACCTCGCCGGGTGTCACAGGGTGTTTTTGGGTATTGTCTTCCAGAGCTGCTGCTTCATTCATCAGCTTCAAGGCAGCATCCGTTTTTCCCTCTTTGAAATTTATCCACGCATCAACGGTTTTGATCTGCACGAGCACCTGGTTTGCCTTGTACACATCTTTTTGGTTGACGAGTGTGTCACGCAGGATATTCATCGTTTTCAGCTCGGATTTCGCCGCAGAGAGATCGCCGGTGTTTACCGCGCCCATGGCGCGCCCAAAATGACGAATGGATTTCTGCCATGGAAAGGGTCTCCAGGAAAACGATTCGGTATGCGGTGTCAACTGCGATGCCTCTTTCCACAAACGATTTTCGAGCATATAACGGACAGGAATAGCCGCATATGCATAGGCGACCTTAAAACTTTCCGGATACACTTCTTTGATCGTTTTCAGATAATCGTATTGCTGTTTCGCGTGCACATTATCGCCTTTTTGAAGGTAGCCATAGACCAGGTAGTCGAGACCATGCAGCTCTTCGTCCCAATGGCTTTTTATGCCGGTGCTTTCTGCATAGCATTTGGCAGATTCTGTTGATTGAATATTTGATTTGATTTCTTCTTCCCAAAGTCCGAGTCTTGTGAAAATATGCGATGGCATATGCTGTGCATGTGCCGATGATGGAGCAATGGATGCATACTTTCTGGCCGCAGGAAGCGCCAGGGTAGCCAGTTCCGGGTAATCGTAACTGTGAATGATATAGTGAATGATACCCGGATGTTCAGGGGTTGCTGCCACCAGTTTGTCCAGGATCACTCCTGCCTTTTTTTGCTTTTCAAATGTTTTATCCGCGGGATTTGCCGCGCCATTCAGCGCAAGCGCATAGAATATTCCCGCTTCAGGATCATCTGGGTAATCAGTGTACAGTTTTTCCATCGCCTTTACAAAATTGTTGCAGCGCGTGGCGTGGTCGGTGGTTTTGTGGTCGGTGTAGAACGCCCCAATTGCATTCAGATAATCGTCTTCGCGTTTTGTTTTTTTCTCAAT
>JACMLD010000424.1 GCA_014379785.1 Chitinophagaceae bacterium | reverse complement strand
TAATAAGTATCCCTTATATAAAGCGTGGGAGCCTCAGAATTTGTCGCCAACCCCAGCACTACCATTATCAGTGCTCCGATCAAAAGCAGATTGATTGGCCTGGATTCGTAAGAGGTTTTTCGCATTGACTAACTTATTCTGGTTGCTTTAAAGGTAAGAATTCCTATCCAGAATGATCTGTATACAAATACCACTTTCCTTTCACCTTTTTCATCAGGCTCGAGTAGCGACCGTTGATGACACGGCCATCGGCCTGTGTTACATGGAAGTATCCGGTGACATAATAAAAATTGTCCGAGAGACGCTCCATGCCTTCTCCGTCGAGTTCCAGCCTGCCCATTTTTTCTTTGGGCCAGTATTTTTTATAAAATGCCAGGATGCTGTCGCGTCCATAGGCGGCTCCTTTGCCGAGGATCATCCTGGTTGAATCGTCCGGAGCATACAGGCTCACGTAACCTTCGATATCGCCCTTGTTCCAGAATTCCTCTTCCTGGCGAATCACTTCGAGTATTGCCTGCTCATCTTTGTTTTGTGCCAAAACCGGTGAAACAGCAACCAGCACAAAAGCCAGCACGTAAAGTATTTTTCTCATAAGTTTTGTTTGTGTTTCAAATCTAGGGTGGTTACCGCAATCTAAAAGACAGTTTTTGCTGAGCGGTAGAAATTTGCACGGGGACTGTAATATTTTCACTAATCGCTCTACTTACTCAAAAACGCATTCAATGAGATATCATACGCGAAGGGATTTTATGCAACTGATGGGCATCGGCACAGGACTAGCCATGCTGGATGGATCAGGCTCAACTCATATCGCTGCCGATGACTACCAGGGACCAAAACTCAGGATCGCCCTGGTCGGACTCGGCAACTACGCAACCTATCTTGCAGAGGGACTAAAGTCTTCAAAATACTGCCGGCTGACGGGCATCGTGACGGGCACACCTGGCAAAGCAGAAAAATGGAAAACGCAATACAATATTCCACCAAAAAATATCTACAACTACCAGAATTTCGATCAGATAAAAGACAATTCGGACATTGACCTGGTGTACATCGTATTGCCAAACTCCATGCACAAAGAATTTGTTATCCGAACTGCGAGAGCGGGTAAACAAGTCATCACAGAAAAACCAATGGCTACCTCTGTAAAAGATTGCGAAGAAATGATTGCTGCCTGTGCCGGTGCCGGTGTGCAACTGGCGGTAGGATATCGTTTGCATTATGAACCTTATCATCTTGAACTGAAAAGACTCGGACAGGAAAAAGTATTTGGAAAAGTGAAGCTCATAGAAGTATCGCTGGGCTACCGCACCACAAATCCTTCGGAGTGGAGACTGAAAAAAGCATTGTCTGGTGGAGGTCCGCTGATGAATATTGGCATCTATTGTGTGCAGGCGTCGCGTTACGTAACGGGTGAAGAACCCATTGCGGTCACTGCTCAATTTGGTCCTGTGACCAATAAGGAACTCTTTGCTGAAGTGGAAGAATCCATCACCTGGCAGCTCAAATTTCCAGGTGGCGCCGTGGCCACTTCATCGTCTTCGTACGCATGTAGCGTTGACCGGTTTTATGCAGGAGCAGAAAAAGGTTTTTTTGAATTGAGTCCGGCGGTGAGTTATGGTCCGTTTCGTGGACGTACCAGTAATGGCGCGTTGAATTTTGCCGATATCAATCAACAGGCCATGCAGATGGATGAGATTGCAAAACCGCTTTTAAAGAAACAAAAGCTTCCATCACATATATCAGGTGAAGAGGGACTCAAGGACCTGAGAGTGATGGAAGCCATTTATAAAGCTGCTGCAACGGGCAGAGAAATTATACTTTGAGTTTTCCTTCTATTGAATCATCCATGGTTTTGCCAGCAATGGCACCTGCAATCATCTTGGCAAAAGCTATGACTTCGCCGTGTTTTGTATCCCAGTAATATCCGTCTTTCGGAGTTACCTTAATTACGGTGATCCTTGGATCATCAATGCCTTCTGTAAACCATGTCTTCAGCAACGGTTCCCATAATTCTTTGATTTTTTCTTTGTCGCGACTGATAGTAGCAGTTCCATATATACTCACAAAATCAGAATGCGTAGAGCCATGAAACAAAAGCTGAACCGCAGGGTCGTGCTGAATTTCCTTGTTTTTATGACTATCGGCAGCGCTTAAAAACCAGCAGATGCCCTGGTCGTCAATCTTCTGAAAAGACATGGGCCGGGTCGTAAACTGGTGGCCTGATCCGATATTGGTACAGAAAAAGCAATTCTTGGCTTTTTCTCCCAACTCCTTGATTTTTTTGGCGGCTTCGCTACCATAAAGATCTTCGTGGTTTTTCTCTTGTTGTTCTTTATTGATACTGTCCATAAGATTGTTTTTGTAAGAGGATAAAAAAATCGGGCCATCGGCTCTAGTCTGATGTTGTGACACAGAAATCTGTCAAAATATTGAGGTAACTTAAACAAAATCGTCTCGAATGGCTACCAGAAGGGCATTTATTCAACAAGCTGGAATGGCTGT
>JACMLD010000423.1 GCA_014379785.1 Chitinophagaceae bacterium | reverse complement strand
GTTAAAAAATTGTACTGAATAGATGTCATCGTAACCGATCATCAGCATGACTTCTTTGGGGGTGGCACCTACCGTACCGGGTGTGAGAATGGTATTGAGCACCAGTCCACGTCCCGAATCCACGGCAACAGGCTTTTGTCCGTTTGCAAATAATGAAACGGAATTGGCAGCAGAAGAGATAAACTGTGTTTTCAGCTTTTCCCTGCCTGCAACCACATACATATAACCCCAGTCAATCCGCAGGTCATCGCCTTTTTTCTGCAAGACCTGTTGGGCGGAAGACCCGGCTCTTGCAACAGACAAATCTTTATCGGAATAAATTTTCGTTTGCACATTTTGCGAGGGGCTGTTTACAGCGATATTGGCCGATGCGCCAAACTGAATCTCGACATTGTGAGATTTGCCATCGTTTGCGCCGACCTTACTATTGATATAAGTAATGGGTCTTGATAACAGTTCAAGATCATCGGTAAGCAATGGAGACAAAAAAGATAATTCAAGGTCAATGCTTCCTGCAGTAAATCTATAAGTGGTTTTGGTGGCAGTGAGCGAAACAGATTTCTGAATGGCACGAACAGTATTGTCCGGCGCTGTTTTCTCCTCCTGCACCAGACCGGCATCTATGTTTTGATTGCCGCCCGTATTCACCACATGAATGGCCAGGATATTTTGTCCTGTCTTCAGGGCGTCACCAGAATTGCTGAGCGGAATAAAAACATATTTTCCGGCATAGCCAACGAGCTCATATATTTTCTTTCCATTGAGATACACGGTTACGTCATCGTCGTGCTGCAGTTTCAGGTAAGTCTTTCGCGTTGGCAATGTTTTGATATTGAAAGTCCGGCGCGTCCATATCTCTTTGGTTGTCCAGATCGTTCCAGCCATGCTGGCGTTTTCGGTAAATGGCGCATTCCCTTTTTTCCATTTGCTATCGTCAAATCCTTCATTCATCCAACCCTCTTCAGGTTTGGATTCTGAGTAAGCGGATGAATAGACAGCTTCGTCAGAAGCAGGCAGCACCGTTTCAAAACCGACTGACTTGTCTCCCATGAAACGGTAAACTTTTCCATCGACCTTTATCAACCCGGTCAGTGAATGATCCGTCCCGGTCCAATGCCTGGTCGGCGATGCGGACAGGGTGTCTGAAAAGGACCAGATACTGAAATAGGGATCGTGCGTGATAAGCGGGTAAGCCGGCGCTTTGTCGGACTGAGCTGCCGCAACCAGGTGAATAAGCAGGCTGGCGAATAGCAAAAGTTTTTTCATTGTTGATGGTTGTGTGGAATAGATAAAGATAGGATGTTCTGAATTTTCTGCATTTTCAATAGATTGCAGATAATATGAAATATCTCAGGGTTCTGTATGTGCAGGTCATCATTGGTATTATTGCGGGGGTGATTGCCGGCCATTTTTTTCCTTCTATTTCCGGTGTCGCAAAACTGATCAGTGAAACATTCATCAACATGATCAGGATGGTGATTGCACCTGTGATATTTTTCACCATCGTGTCAGGTATTGCCGGGGCAGGAAATATGAAAAAGGTTGGCAGGATCGGCGGCAAGGCATTGATCTATTTTGAACTGGTCACCTCTCTGGCATTGATTATCGGACTCGTTGTGGCAAACCTGGTGAAACCCGGAAAAGGAATCCCGGTCACGCATACGGCGAATGCGCAAGTCACTCAGCTGACCGAGCAGGCGAAGGAATTGAACTGGGGTGAGTTTTTCTCTCATATCGTTCCATCAAATATTGTGGAGTCGTTTGCAAAAGGCGATATTCTTCAGATTTTATTTTTCAGTATTCTTTTTGCGATTGGTCTGAAGAGACTGGGACCTTATGGCACGAGTGTCCTGGTTACTTTCGATAAAATCAACAAGGCATTGTTCAATGTCCTCACGATCATCATGAAACTTAGTCCGATTGGCGCTTTTGGCGGAATGGCCTATACCATCGGAAAGTTTGGATTTGCTACACTCGCCTTGCTCGGAAAATTGTTGCTGACATTTTATATCACCGGTTTCCTTTTTATTTTTGTTGTGCTGAATCTGATTTGTGTTTATTATAAAATCAGTCTCTGGAAATTACTGGGATATCTGAAAGAAGAAATCCTCATTGTCCTGGGCGCAAGCAGTAGCGAGGCCGTCCTGCCATCGGTTATGAAAAAGCTGACCGATGCAGGATGTGAGAAAGAGGTGGTCGGACTGGTGATACCCACGGGTTATAGTTTTAACCTCGATGGCACGACCATTTATCTGAGTATGTCTGTGATCTTTCTTGCCCAGGTTTTCAATATTGATCTGAGTATTGGCCAGCAGTTAACCGTTATCGGCATTCTGCTGATTACCAGCAAAGGTGCAGCGGGAGTCACGGGCAGCGGGTTTCTCGTGCTGGCATCTACGTTGACGGCCCTGAAAGTGATACCCATTGAAGGTCTTGCCATTCTGATTGGAGTAGACCGATTCATGAGTGAGGGCCGCGCAATCATCAATTTTATTGGCAACAGCATTGCCACTGTCATCATCGCGAAAAGCGAGAATGAAATTGACATGGTGACTTACCGCAGAGTAGTGGAAAAACGCTGACGGTTATTTACCCAGTAATTTTTTGAGAAAAGCGAGACTTACAGGCAGCTGTGCAGCTACTTCGTTGCTTTCATCTTCGATGTAATAGTATTTGATCGAAGAATTTTTCGCCGCCTTTATCACTTCCGGGATATTGATTTGTCCGGTTCCAAGTGCTACATCGTTTTCAACCGGTGTGGTCCCCGAGAAGTCATGCGCTATGCCTTTTCTGAGGTCTTTTACATGCATTAGTTCAAACCGGTTTGGATATTTTCTGATCAGCGCAGCAGGGTCTGCACCGGGATGGAATACCCAAAGAATGTCCATTTCAAAGCTGACATGCGCGGGGTTTGTGTTTGTCACGATATAATCGAAGAAGGTGCCGTTTTCGTAGGGCGCAAACTCGTAACCATGGTTGTGGTAAACAAAGGTGAGTCCGTAATTTTCTTTCAGGATTTTTCCAACCCTGTTGAATTCTGTCACGGCATTTTTTGCGTCGGCCAGGGTGAATCCAATTTTGTTGTCGTGCGGCACCCAGGCTACCCTGACATAATCGGCGCCAAGAATTTTGGCGTTGTTTGCCACGGTATCGGTTTTTGTGGTGAGGTCGGGATAGCTGACACCAAAAGATGTACAAACCATTCCTCTATCATCGAGCATTTGTCTTATTTCTTTGGCGGTTTTGCCAAAAAGATTTGAGAATTCAATATTCGTGATCCCGAATCCTTTTATCGTGTCCAATGTTGCCGCCATGTCTTTCGCAAAACTTTTCCGGAAAGTGTAGGAAACGATTGCAGGGTTTGTGGCGGCCGGATGTTTTTTCTTTTGTTGTGCCAGGGCGGATGATTGCATGAACAGGCAGCACATGATGGCTGGTATCAGCAGCATCGAAAGTTTTTTCATTCTTCAAGTTAAGAATTTTCCATAACCCGGGATCTCGATCCCGGCTGCTTATTGCGAAGAATTTTTATCACTTTCTCCGTTATGACTCCGGAATCGTTTGCGGTGCCGCGAATCAGTCCGGATCCGCGGTTGATCAGCCAGGGCAATCCAAGAAAATACAATCCATCCACCGGAGAAACCCCTTCTGCGTGGATCGGATTTCCTTCAGCATCGAGTACGGGAAGGCGGAGAAAATCAAAACTTCCCGAAAAACCGGTCGCAAATATCACCGAGCTGATTTCGTTTTCTGATATACTAATTGACGCCGCATCATTCACGCATGATGCATGTGTATCGGCGATATCAGCATGTTCTTCGATATGGAGTGGCGTTTCTATTCCTGCCTTCCCAATAAAATCGTCTATCATCTGTTTTACCGACTCAGAAAACTCATCTGCGAAACGCACATGCTCACGGCCATTCTTCTCAAAAAGGAAATGATTGTCATCTACGCCTATGAGCGAACCGAGTATCGACACTGATTTTGCTGCGAGACCCTGAAGGCTTATTGTTTCGCGCGGATTTGTCGTTCCGGTTAATTGAGGTGCGGGCAGCAATTTCATTGCCGGGTCTTTCAGATCTTTTTCCTTCTGGTCAAAGAACCTTGCCATTGTGAGCCATTCCACGATGTCTTTGCCGCGGTATCTTCCCGGAACGCGCGGCACATTGCTGGTGGCAAGAAATACTTTCTTCCCGTTCAATGCCATCTCCTCTGCGATCTGGCAACCGGACTGTGCGCTACCCACGACGAGTACTGCGCCAGGAGGCAATTGAGCGGCATTTTTATATTCGCTGGCATGTATCGCGGTGATATTTTCCGGCAACAGGCTTTCAATTTTGTGAAGCGGTTTTCTGTTTTGCGCTCCGGAGCATACAATGAGTTGATCGCAGTGGTATATTTTCCTTCTGCCTTTTTCAAGGACAATTATTTTGAATGAATATTCTTCTTCTGTTTTTTCTACCGAAATGACTTCTGCCGACTGTCGCACTGGCAAATCATTGTTGCGCACATAAGCTTCCAGATCATTGGCAAACTCTTTTGCCGTAGGAAAGTAGTTGTCCCCTGCGTTTTCAATTGACTCACCGGGAAGCAGTTTTGCAGCATCATAGGTGTTGAGTCTGAAGTTGTCCCAGCGCTGCGTTTTCCAGCTGTGTCCGATGGTCCCTTTTTCGAGCACGATGTGTTCAATGCCTGCCGCTTTGAGATGATAGCTTGCGCTCAGTCCGGCATGTCCGGCTCCGACAACAATTGCCGGATAGGTTTCAGCAGCTTTTTCCCTGGTTTTTGTGGCGAACCACAGCCTGGCAAACATGCCTGAAAAATCTTCGGCGTCCACGTGACCCCTTTTCCCGGGTTTTTCTTTTCGATATTCCTTGAAGAGGATGCCCGAGTTGATTGCTCCACCCAGTTCAACGATCTCGTCTGCCACCCCTGCCGAGGCACCTGCACCCATCAATCCATCACGCGTCTGTTCATCTGTAAATTGTATCCACGGCATACCGAGCATGTCAATTGCATTGCCAATCAGCCTGGCCATTTCATCGGTGCCTGTTTCAGCGCCCACCACATAGCGGTGACCTTTGCCTTTAAACCTGAGCGACAACAATTCTGATGCGGCCACTCCCGCAATATCATCGGTATGCACCATCGGAAACTCGTTGGCTGCCACCGAAAAATTATTTCCCATAATTCCCATTGCCTCTATCATCTGGATATAATTTAAATAGTTGTTGAAAAAATAGGCTGCCCGAAGGTGAAGCACATTTACATCTTGTAGCCTGTTCAGCGATGTCTCCACCTGATGCATTGCCGAGACCGGCCCTGCGCCGGATTCGAGGTTTGCCCCTATGCTGCTGAGATTGACGACATTCTTTACACCGCTTTCACGGATTGCCCATTCGTAGGTTTTTGCAAGTCGCTCGTAAAAATGACGGATGGAGGGCTCTTGCATATCTGCCGGACACATGGTGAATACTGCATCAGCACCGCGAAAAGTCTCCGCAAGAAAAACCCGATCCTCAATTGACCCTATTCGTATTTCTGCTCCTTTACTTTGCAGTTCAGCGAGGTTTGAAGCATTTCTTCCTATCACGATTACTTCCTGACCGGCAGCAAGCAATATTTCTGTAAGCGGTTTTGAAACATTTCCTGCCGCTCCTGTGATTACATATTTCATAGTTTTTTTTTCTTAAGAGCCGGGTGATCGGTCAAAAGTTCGAAAACTCATTTAAAAAGATGGAAGCTGATCCTGGACGCTTCGTTTTTCTGCCGCCAGATCAGCAAAACGGATCTATCTGGACAGTGACCGGGGTATTTATCTGAATTGAAATGGGCCGATTCCACCACTGTCAGATTGCCTGCGGTCGATACCTGCACAGGCGTCAGCCAGCTGCCGGAGTTCAGGTCATCGAAGACCATATTGCTGAATGGATCGGTGCCATGTCTTATTTTATTTCCCGGGTAAACAAGCGTTATATCTTTTTTCATATGTGCAACCAGGTTATTCAGTGAATCCGGGTTGCGATGAAGATTTTCAAATTTCGATTCATAAAAATTCGTCCAGTTGCGCGCTACCCTTTCTGCGCTGTCGTTTACTGTGCCTTTCTGTTGCCAGTCGTGAAAAAGTTTTCGCTTCGCCTCTGCCAGCCTGCTTTTCACCGTTCCTTCCGGAATAGCCAGTATGTCAGCGATCGACGAATAGGATTTATAGTTGGAAAAATATCTCAACATGACCACCACCCTGAGCGGTTCAGAAAGACCATCCAGAGCTGATGAAAGTTTTGCCCTGATTTCAAAATCATCGAAAGCTTTTTCAATAGAATTCTCAACAGTGGTTGAAGTCATTGTCCTGACTTCATTTGTAGTTATTAGTTTGAGGGCTTGTCTCCGCACAATCATCGACAGCCATGGAGCAAATGAATCCTTTTGCTTCAGTTGATCCAGTTTCAAAAATGCCGTTATAAATCCTTCCTGCACTGCATCTTTCGCCTTGTCAAGATCTTTACAGAATTGCAGAGCGGTCGAAATCGCCATCGGGTAGTGCCTTTGAAACAGGCTTTGCCATGCAGCCTGATCACCGGCCATTGCCCGGTTGATGAGTGTTTCGTCTGATAAAAAGGCATGCATAAAATAATTTTTACAAATGTAGAATGCAGACCTGGCTGATCGTTTAACCGAAAACGGGTAGAATGTACCAGTATATTATGGAGTGGTCATTGACTGGCGATTATTTATCTTTACCCAAATCATTCCTCTTGCGTTTTCTGACTTTACTTGTTTTGTTATTGATCGCACAATCCGCCATTGCACAGCGATACTCCTACTCCACCTATAGAATGGGTTTCGACGACTCACGCGAGCGGGCCAGAATTCTTGTCATGTCCAACGGAAACCTTCATGTATGGACCTCTGGTTACCGCGGCTCGTCAATGTGGATATACGATAAGAACCTGAATTTTATCGCTACAAAGTCGCTGGGATCCCAGAACACAGCGTTTCAGTTTATCCAATTCAACGGTTACTACTACGTCATAGTCGGGGGCAACAAAATAAAGTTGTTGTGTTTTGAGGACAATGGATACTCGGAAAAAAGAACGAAGGCCCTTAGTCCGGATATCTGGAAAGATCTCAATTTCATAAATCCAAACCGTTTCAATTTTTACAAAGGAGACTCAAATATTTTTCTTGTCAGGGGCGTCAATTCAGACATAGACAGCACCAGCTATTTTGAAGTATCAGTGTATGACTCCGTATTTAATTTTCTGCGAAAAACTGCTTTTGATATTGAATACGTGAATGGCTATCCACAACGGGCTTCTGTTTCTGAAATGGGTAACAAGCTGCTCATTCTAAACCATACAATTAAAAATAATCATTTGTTTTTTCAGGTTAACCGCCTCGACCCGCTGACAGACACTATTTCAAGCCGACTGATAACGCCCGACGATGTGTTTTTTCAATCTACGCGTGTACTTATCATCGGCAACGAGCTTCTGTTACAGATTTCGGCAAAAGGCCGCGGAGATTTAGAGCGTGGACTGGGTTCATATGTTTATTATATAAAACTCGACAGGGACCTGAAGATGACCCATTCTCAGTTTTTAGAACCCGCAATGGAGGACGCATCAGGAAAATCTTTATACCGCCCGGCAATTGTCAGGGAATTACCAGGCAACCGCATACTGGCAGCAGATTACGGCCGAAAACGTTTGAAATCAAAACTGACCAGCGCGGGGTTCATCCGGTTTGTCTGGATGGATTCAGCGCTGAATATTTCACGTGAACTCATCCACCAGCTTGGAGAAAAAGAACAATTCCCCGACATCATTCTGAGCAATGAATCATCTATCTTTTGTTATTCCAGGGAACAGGTCAATCAGCGGGTAACGATAATAAATGCATTCAGCATAAAAAACGAAGTCAGCGAAAGCCGTACACTGCAGCTCAATCCGCGCAACCGCTATTTTCTGGAAGAGGCCGTATCGCCGGATGACGTTTCTCTCATCGTACCTTTTTCAAAAGGTTACCGGCTTGGATTGGTAAAATGGGTGGCAGGAGGTCAGTAGAACACTGTATACAATGCAGCGAGTATACCGAGGATGATGACGGAACCCACCAGAAAACCCGGCGAAGTGCGAAACATCTTTGTATCGACTTCAATCACCGTCGGATTATTCTTACTTCTTCTGTCGAGCAGACTCATCACAATCATCAGTAACATCAGCACAACGAATACGATGGTCATTCTGTCCATGAAAGGGAAATCCGGAAAATATCCGTTTGTCCATCCCGGCAAAAACTTCAGGACGGTAGAAAGAGGTATTGTAAGAATGGCGGAAGTCAGCGCCGCAGTTGAAGTAGTGCGTTTCCAGAAAAAGCCAAAAGTGGGAAGTTGATAGTTGATTCGTTAATAAGTTTTGAGAGCCACGGATGTTCCGTGGCTCTCGTCATTTCGACTCCCATCGCGAAGCGATGCGGGCGGAGAAAACCCGAGCTATTACTCAAGGTTTGACTACCGGTTGGGGATTTCTCGGCTACGCTCCACCGACTGTATCGGGTCAGGCGGGGTGACCGTCATTTCGACTCCCATCGCGAAGCGATGCGGGCGGAGAAAACCCGAG
>JACMLD010000422.1 GCA_014379785.1 Chitinophagaceae bacterium | reverse complement strand
TTGTCATTTGCACTTCCCGAGGCTGAGTCATATAATTCCAGTCCGAATAGCGGAGGCGCAGGTGGCGGGCGATTGGTAATTTTATATTTGAGATAGGTAGAATATTTTGAATGAAATTCCCATGTCTGCTCGTATTCCCACTTGTAATAACGCGTATTGTTCTGGGCATCGTGCGCATTAACATATATGTCCACGCCAGATGGTTCACGCTTCCAGGTAATGCTGTCGATTACCGGAGTAGTCTTTATCGTCTGGAATTCGGAAACATACTCTTTATTGTCGGATGTGCGGATCTTTAAACGATATTTTACACCCGCGGACAATGTCAGTTGTGGGTTTGTGTAAATGCCGGTAAGGGCATTCGGTGCGAGCATTACAATAGAATTGTTATCGCCTTCTACCTGTACAAGAGCACCAGTCTCTTTTATCCTTTGACGATCCGGAAGTGCAGTACTTCTGCTCAGTGTGATGGTAGTTGGGCCAATGCCTGAATTAATAAAACCTTCCACAACAAGATAGCCGCTGCGGAGGTTAGTGACAGGTGCTTCATAGCGCTCTTTACAGGAATGCGTTGCAAACAGCAGTATGATGACTAATAATTTCTTCATCGTCTTATTTTTTCTGGTCGTTGTTGAACCGGATATTAAAATTGACAAACGGAATAATGCTGCCGAATATGGAAAGCTTGTAACCATTGATTGACCCACCTTCCGAAACATAATACACTGAGTAAGGATTTTTTCGTCCGGTGAGATTGTACAGGCCGATGGTCCAGGAATTATGTGTGCGTTGGTGGACCTTATGATTGCCTTCGATATTCATGGAAAAATCCATTCTGAAATAATCTGGAATTCTATTTGCATTCCGGTCGGCATACAAAGTGCGATATGAACCGGAATAATAAAACCTGCCTATAGGAAGTGTAATCGGCCTGCCGGTGCTATAAGTACCATTGAGAGAAACACTGAAGCGATGGTTGATCCTGTAATTTCCGATAAGCGTGACGTCATGCGGCTTGTCGTAATTGGAAGGGTAGAAGTCCCCTCCGTTGATTATCTCGCCAGCAGCAGGGTCGTCCATTTTCAGAAGCACTCTGGACCAGGTATAACTCACCCATCCGTTTAGTTTGCCTGTCAGTTTTTTTATGAGCAGTTCGGCACCATAGGCTTTTCCTTTTGTATTTATCACATCGGTTTCGATGTGTGGATTCATGACCAGTACGGCACCGCTTTTATAATCGAGATAATCGCGGATGTTTTTGTAGTAAAATTCCAGCGAAGTTTCAATCGTATTTGATTTAAAATTTTTGTAGAATCCGATCGAAACCTGGTCTCCAAACTGCGGCTTGATATTTGGATCGCTTAGTTTCCAGATATCGGTTGGAGCAATGGAGGCGGTATTCGACAACATATGAATGTATTGCCGTTGGGTATTGTATCCGGCTTTTATTGAAAAGTTTTCCGTCGGTGCATATCGGACTGACAAGCGGTATTCCGGACCGGAATAGGTTTTCATGAACTGCCCCTTTTTAAAAACTGTCGTACCGGTTTGATTGTCTTCTGTTTTGGGAAGACCGGGTGCATAGAGGTTTACATCTTTGGGTCCGATAGAGTTGAAAACACTGTACCTGATGCCTGCCTCAACCGATACCGATGGTGAGATGGTGAATTTATCATTCAGATAAAGGGCACTTTCCAGCGCCTGCTCCGCATTGATCTCCTCCGGCACAACCAATGACTTTGCACCGACCGGACTGTATTTGCCAGGGTGCAGTTTATAATAAATTGAATTCAAGCCAAAGTCTACCGTGTGTTTTGAACTGAGGTAATAGTTAAAATGCATTTTGAGATAGGTCTGGTTGATATCGAAACCCATCTTGTATGCATTGACCGGATTGTGTTTACTCGATATGTCATAATAATATCTGTCAATTCCTGAGGTAATCTGCGAGTTTAATTTGTTTGAAAACACGTGTTTCCATTTGAAGGAAATATTTTGATTGCCATAGCCGTAGACCGTATCACTGTTGAGGTTGAATCGGTCGCGACTCAGGTAACCCGTGAGGTACACTGTGTTTTTTTTATTTATCTCATGAGAAATATTGAGGTTGACATCGTAAAAGCCTGCCTTGCTGTTTTTATACTGATCGGGCAGCAGGTTCAGCAGCCAGTTTGCGTAGGTGGTTCTTCCACCAATGATAAATGACGAGCGATCTTTTATGATCGGGCCTTCTATATCTATTCTGCTCGTGAGCAACCCTATGCCTGCAGCGCCTGTGATATTTTTTTTATTTCCTTCACGGCTGCTGATGTCTACCACTGATGACAGGCGGCCACCGTACCGGGCGGGAATACTGCTTTTATACAGGACAACATCTTTTACAACTTCGGGGTTAAAGGCCGAGAACATGCCAAAAAAGTGCGAAGGATTGTAGATGGTAGCGTCGTTGAACAGAATCAGGTTCTGATCGGTGGAGCCGCCGCGGACATTCAGACCGGTACTTGCCTCACCCACCGTCTTCACACCCGGCAGTGTAAGTATCACTCTCAGCACATCGGCTTCCCCAAATACAACCGGTACCTGTTTGATGGTTTTGATATCTATCTTTTGCATGCCCATTTGTGTGCCCTTGACATTGCTGACCTTTTGTGCAGACACTATCACATTCTTGAGGGTGGTCACCTGTGTATTGAGTTGTATGTCCATCGTGCCATCGTCATTGATCACTACCTGGCGACGTGTATCCCGCATGCCGATACTTTGAATATTGAAGATGTATCTGCCACGTGGGAGCGTCAGTGCATAATAACCATATTGGTCAGTGGTGACACCCATCTTCAATTTTTCAATCTGAATAGAGGCACCGGTAATCGGTTCGCCTGTTTTTGCTTCGCGGATATATCCGACTACGGTGACGGCAGGAGTCGCTTTGTTGCCAGCTTTGCCAATCTGGTAGAGCTTGTTTTCAAGCGAGGCGGTTTGGGTGGCAGCAGAATCTTTCCTGGAATCTTTCAAACTCCCTCTGGTAATGGTTTCCCGGGCATAGCTGTCGCCGGCGATTGCATTGCTGTTGAAAAGATTGGGTGGCAGGGTCGTCTTAACTGTCTGACCCTTGCTGATAAAAATGGTTTTGCCCGCAGGATCAAAAGCGTATAAAAAATCAGTGCCCTCCAGAGTCTTGTCCAGCGCCCTGCTAATGGTCGCGGATGAAATGGAGAAGCTGACCTTCAGTGTATCAAACTGCCTTGAATCGAAGAATAAACGATAGCCCGATTTTTTCTCAATTTCTTCCAATGCTTTTGGGATCAGGGTTTCATTGAACTCTACCGATATAAGGGTGGAGTCCTGTGTTTGGGCCGCAGCTGGCAGGCGGAAAATAGCAGTCAGCAAAAGAATGGTTAACCAATATTTCATACTAATGAATCTGATCGTAATAAGTGATGGCTGTTAATATGTAGTTTTCTTTGTCGCTCCGGAACCTGATCCTCAATTTCTTCATGTGTTTCCGGACCTCGTCCTTTCGGGAACCAAAGCACTTCATCAGAGACTTGACGCTGTTGACGGGTTCGTACTTTCCAGTATTCCGAACATGATAAGACGTCCTTATATCTATGTATCTGAGAACCCCCTGCGAGGTAACGTCTTCACGGACGGTCTTTATTTCTTTTTTGAGAAGACTGGTTTGTCCGTCGGTCAACACCTGGTAGAATCCCTGTAGCCCTCCAGAAAGGCTGTCGTTTTTTTCAAAACGTTTGAATCTGGCGTTGCCGATGGTAAATGATGAAATCCGGCTGGCAACAAGCTGAACAAAGTGGAGGTTGGTGATGTCGCGGGCAATTACCTGGTCGGTCACCTCATCGTGCAACAACAATAAATTATCATAAAATACATTGTCGTAGACGATAGAGCCAGACGCTAATGCGCTGGATTGAAAGTAGAAGTGTGCATTTTCTTCTATTTTATATGGAGTTCTTAAATACTGAATGCCGTTAAAAAGCCAGGCCTGTTCGCCGGATTGGGCATGATATGCTGCTATTGCTTTGGAAATGGCTGATTCGCGTACCAGTCTGTCCGGGTTGTCCTGCTGACCATGGACGGTCAGCGTCACGAGAAAATAAACGACAAACAGGTATAAGCGGTTGAATTTCAGAAAATGAAATGGAGGAAATCTCAAGGCTTTGGGTAGTTAAGGTGTTCAATTTTAACAGCCTGTAAAATATCGGATTTACCGTTACCGCCGTGTACCATTAATAGAAAGATATTACCATTGGCCAGAATATTCAGCCTGCAAAGATTATTTTCCACAGGCGTGTATAACTACTCCAAAACCCTTCAAACTTGGTTTTGTTATATTTGGCACGCCCAAGCGAACCAAAAAAGAAAAAATCCGGCTTAGGAGAGTATAGATATGGCTGAAAAAGATAAAAACTTGTTTGATTATACCGAAGACAGTATAAGAAGTCTCGACTGGAAGGAACATATCCGTCTCAGACCCGGTATGTATATCGGAAAGCTGGGCGATGGCAGCAGTCCGGACGATGGCATTTATGTGCTGCTGAAGGAGGTACTCGACAACTGTATTGACGAGCACACGATGGGGCACGGGAAACATGTGGATGTCACCATTGAGAAAGGACAGGTGACGATTCGCGACTTCGGCCGCGGAATTCCGCTTGGAAAAGTAGTGGATGTGGTGAGTAAGATCAATACCGGCGCGAAATACGACAGCAAAGCCTTTCAAAAAAGTGTGGGACTGAACGGAGTGGGTACAAAAGCCGTAAACGCCCTCAGCAGTTACTTTAAGGTCACGGCATACCGTGAAGGCAAGGAAAAGACTGCGGAGTTTGAAAAAGGCAACCTGGTAAAAGAACACAAAGAAGGCAAAACCGCCGAAGAGAACGGTACGATGGTGAC
>JACMLD010000421.1 GCA_014379785.1 Chitinophagaceae bacterium | reverse complement strand
GGTGATGGATTCAAAGACCTTATCCTTTTTGGCAACAACGACAATATGCGTTTGCGGATGGGAAAGATGGATTCAAATTTCGGCACGCTTTTGCTGAACGAAGGAAAATCAGGTTTTGCATACCAGCCCCAGCATTTCTCCGGGCTAAGAGCCGCAGGAGACATCAAAGAGGCCCTCATGGTGGATCTCGCGGGCACTACGAGACTGCTCCTCGCCGTAAACGGAGGAGCGTTGCAGGAATACAAAATCAATAAAAAGTGAAGACTGTCCTGGCGATCATATTGTCCCTCATCTGTTGGCGCGCATCGGCGCAGTCTTACCACGATCCGGTTTCAGAAACCACTTTTTCGGTTACAGAGGTCATGTTTCACGATGTGATCAATCCACCTGCCGCCGCACGGTTTTACGCATATGCATTGTTGTCAGGCTATGAAACTTTTTATGGGTATTCAAAAAAAAATGAAGGCAAAAAAATTGCCATCTTTCCCATTGCAATGTTGCCGGCCGAAGAGGTCAATGCTGAGTTTGCATCACTGTACGCGATGCTTGAGACAGGCAGACAAATGGTCCCTTCCGGTTTTCTGCTGGAAGAAAAACAGCAACTGCTTCAGAAAAGATATGAACAAGCAGGAGTGAAGAAAACCACCATCGAAGGTTCCATCCGCTATGCTACCCTTATATCGGATGCTGTAGTGAAATTTTCGAAACAAGACGGATATTTTAAACTCAGTACGCGACAGCGTTACAAACCTTTTCCGGGCCGAAGCTACTGGTTGCCGACCGCTCCGGAGTATATGGCGGCAGTGGAACCACACTGGAACACCATCAGGCCTTTTCTGATTGACAGTGCAGGACAGTTTCCGCCGGTCGCGGCAACAGTCTTTGACAGCTCCGCCAGTTCAGCATTTATTTCACTCGCAACGGAAGTGTATACTGCTACAAAAAATCTTACGAAAGAGCAGGAACTGATCGCCAACTTCTGGGACTGCAATCCTTTTGCGGTTCAGTACCGCGGACATATGAGCATCGGATTAAAAAAAATTTCGCCCGGCGGCCATTGGATGGGTATCACGGGTATCGCCGTAACAAAAGAAAAAGCCGGATTTGAGAAGAGCATTTTTGTGCATACGCTGATGGCGCTCACGCTCCACGATGCTTTTCTGAGTTGCTGGCAGGCAAAATATCTTACTCATCGCATGCGTCCGGAAACGGCCATCAACCGGTGGATTGACCCGAAGTGGAAGCCATTGCTGCAAACACCTCCTTTTCCTGAATATACCAGCGGACACAGTGTGGTGTCCTCCGCCGCCGCGGAAATCCTTACCTCATTGTTTGGTGATGATTTTGCTTTCTCAGATTCCACCGAGACATATATCGGATTGCCCGCGAGAAATTTCCCTTCATTTCGCGCTGCGGCCGAAGAGGCCTGCATTTCAAGACTGTATGGAGGCATTCATTTCAGAGATGGAATTGAGCACGGTGCGGTGCAGGGAAGAGCGATAGCTGCCTATATCCGAGCTAAGCTTGGGCTATTGACCCCGTTCCCTTAATTTTATAAAAATATTTTTCTTGAAGACTATCCTGACCGGGCAACAATTATCCATCACCATACAAAGGCTGAGTCACCAGATCCTCGAAAACCATCTGCAGCTTGAAAACACCGTGCTTATTGGACTTCAGCCCAGGGGCATTTATGTATCCGACAGGGTAGTGCACGAAATAAAAAAGCTGGTGGACCCATCGAAAGTGCAGTATGGCAAGCTCGACATCACTTTTTACCGCGATGATGTCAGAAACCAGATGCACGTAGCCAACAAAACCGAAATTCCATTCACCATAGAAAATAAAAACGTCGTGCTGATTGACGACGTGCTCTTCACCGGCAGAACGATCCGTGCGGCACTCGATGCGCTGCTTGATTTTGGAAGGCCGGCGAAAGTGGAACTCTGTATTCTCATTGACAGAAGGTTTAGCAGGGAACTGCCGATACAACCCGATTATGTAGGCAAAGCCATCGATTCTATCATCACGCAAAAAGTAAAGGTGGCATGGGAAGCAAAAGATGGTAAAGACGAGGTCTATTTTGCGGAATAGAACATCTGATTATTTTTTCTTTTAACTTCGCTCCTTAATGCAACTGAGTACAAAACATCTTCTGGGCATTAGAGACCTCACTCCACAGGATATTCAGCTTATTTTAACTACGGCGGGGCATTTCAAGGAAGTTCTCCAGAGACCTGTCAAAAAAGTTCCAACACTCCGCGACATCACCATAGTCAACCTGTTTTACGAAAATTCTACCCGCACACGCATGTCTTTTGAGCTCGCAGAAAAAAGGCTGAGTGCCGATGTGATGAATTTTTCAGCCAGCGCTTCTTCGGTTTCAAAAGGTGAAACCCTGCTTGATACGGTAAACAATATTCTGAGCATGAAGGTGGATATGGTGGTGATGCGCCACAGCGCAAGCGGAGCCCCTCATTTTCTCGCAAAACACATCCCTGCCTCCATAGTAAATGCAGGCGATGGCATCAATGAGCACCCTACGCAGGCCTTGCTGGATGCGTTCTCCATACAGGAAAAACTCGGCAGCCTCGAAGGAAAGAAAATTGCCCTTATTGGCGATATCATGCATAGCCGCGTAGCCCTCAGCAATATTTACCTCCTCAAAAAGATGGGAGCGGAAGTGATGGTGGCTGGACCGCCGACCCTTATTCCGAAATATATGAAAGAGTCTTTCGACGTAGAGGTGGAATACAACCTTCAGAAGGCGCTCGAATGGTGCGATGTAGCCAACGTGCTCCGCATACAGCTGGAGCGGCAAAACCAGGTCCTGTTCTCTTCCCTGAGGGAATATAACCTCGCTTACGGTGTAAAAAGAGAAGTGCTGGACAAGCTCAAGAAGGAAATTGTCATAATGCATCCGGGTCCTATCAACCGCGGGGTAGAACTCGACAGCGATGTTGCAGATAGCAAACAGTCCATTATCTTGCAGCAGGTAGAAAACGGTGTGGCGGTGCGCATGGCAGTATTGTATCTCCTCGCCGGTGGAAATGCTAACGCAAACTAATTACCCCATCATGTCAAGAATCTG
>JACMLD010000420.1 GCA_014379785.1 Chitinophagaceae bacterium | reverse complement strand
GTCATTACAGAACGCAAAGAAGGTTTGCTGCATATCCGGGTGCAGGACATTACAACGGGTGATGAGTACCCGCTGGATTTCGGTGAGCCGGCCTATGCTGCGATGACAGCAGCCAATCCGGAATACAATACCAATCTGCTTAGGTACAATTACACCTCCATGACCACTCCGGGATCCGTGTTTGATTTTAACATGGACACGAAAGAGAAAAAACTGATGAAGCAGCAGGAAGTGGTTGGCGGATACAACGCGGCGGACTATGTAACAGAAAGGCTGTATGCCACCTCCCGTGACGGAGTGAAGATTCCCGTTTCAGTGGTTTTTAAAAAAGGATTTGAAAAGAATGGTTCATCGCCATTGCTGCTCTATGGCTATGGTTCATACGGAAACAGCCTGGACGCAACTTTCAGCGGGAACAGGCTGAGTCTTCTTAACCGCGGATTTGCCTTCGCTATCGCGCATGTACGTGGTGGACAGGAAATGGGACGGCAATGGTACGAGGACGGCAAAATGCAGAAGAAGATCAACAGCTTCAATGACTTTATAGATTGCGGAGAGTTTCTGGTACGAGCAAAATACACTTCCAAAGCGCATCTTTATGCCCAGGGTGGCAGTGCAGGCGGGTTGCTGATGGGCGCTGTAGTAAATATGAGACCGGATCTTTTCAACGGCATTATTGCGCAGGTTCCTTTTGTAGATGTCATCAACACCATGCTTGATGAATCCATTCCGCTGACAACAAATGAATTTGACGAATGGGGGAATCCGAAAGTGAAAGAGCATTACGCCTACATGAAAACCTATTCGCCTTATGACAACCTTTCAAAGAAGGACTATCCGAACATACTGGTAACTACAGGTTTACACGATAGCCAGGTGCAGTATTTTGAACCAGCCAAATGGGTAGCCAGGCTCCGCACCCTGAAAACCGACCGGAATCTGCTCCTTTTTTATACCAATATGGCCGCAGGGCATGGCGGTGCATCTGGACGATTCGACTACCTCAAGGAAATTGCTCTCGAATATTCATTTCTCCTCGCATTGGAAGGAATAGTTGAATAGGGTCAGAATCAAGCAGTTCGCACAATAAATCCTACTTTTAGACGCTTATCTAAAAACCAGGGGCTGCTGTGCGGAAACTGACTTTATTGTGTATTATTTGCTGTGGACTCACCCTCATTGCGATCGGACAAACACCCCGGGCAGGCAAGCCATTGTCTAACCTGCGAAAGAAAATGATCAGCGCAAAGTCCGACACCATCCGCCTCGATACTCTCAGCCTGATTCCAAACACCGTTTCGATTCCCGCGATTGCGGCAGAAACTTATTCAGTCGACCTGGTAAACGCAATGCTAATCTGGAAGCAAAAGCCGGGGGTCGACAGCGTGTTGGTACAGTACCGCGTATTCTCGTCCAGACTCAACGCCGTTACACAGCACCTGGTGTACGACAGTGTGCAGAATAATTTTCTCGCCCAGCCATTTGTATTCAACAACAATGCAGGGTCTGGTGATCCGTTTTTTGATTTCGGAACCATCAACTACAACGGAAGTTTCGGCCGCGGCATCTCATTTGGCAACAACCAGGATGCTGTCGTGACATCCAACCTCAATCTGCAACTCAACGGCTTTCTGGCCGACAGTATAGAGATTGCCGCCGCCATTACAGACAACAATATTCCGATACAACCAGACGGCACTACCCAACAGCTGAATGAGTTTGACCGGATTTTTCTTCAGTTCAAGAAAAAAAACTGGCAGCTTAACCTGGGCGATATTGATATCCGGCAAAACAAAAGTTATTTTTTAAACTTCTATAAACGCCTGCAAGGCGCCTCTTTTGAAACCACCAATCAGCTTTCACCTGGAGTGGTAAACAATACGCTTGTCAGCGGTTCCATTGCAAAAGGAAAGTTTACCCGAAATATTTTTCAGGGCGAAGAAGGCAACCAGGGTCCGTACAGACTCACCGGCGCAAACAATGAATTCTATTTTGTGGTGCTCGCAAATACCGAACGGGTATATATCGATGGTGAATTGCTGCAAAGGGGAGAGGACCAGGATTATGTAATCAATTACAATACAGCAGAGATTTCATTCACCCCAAAAAGGATGATAACCAAAGACCGCCGTATCCAGGTAGAGTTTGAGTACGCCGACAGAAATTACCTGAATGCAAATCTGTACCTCAGCACGCAGACAACGTTTGGGAAAAAATTCAAACTGAGTTTGCATGCTTTCAACAACAGCGACGCAAAAAATTCTCCTATTAACCAGACGCTGGATGCACCACAGAAAAGGTTTCTGGATACGCTGGGGAATAATATCAACAAGGCATTTTATCCCATCGCCACACTGGACACTTTTTCTGCAGGTAAAATTTTATACCGGCGGGTAGATACCACCTACGACGCAGGAGCCAACAGAGACTCTGCATTTGTTTACTCGATTGATGTCGACAGCGTTTTGTATTCCCTTTCCTTTCTCGATGTAGGTCAGGGTTTTGGTGATTACCTGCCCGATTTCAACGGGGCGAATGGAAAAGTTTACAGATGGATTGCACCGGTAGGTGGAGTGAAGCAGGGAAGATTTGCGCCGGCGACATTTCTGGTGACGCCCAAAAAACAACAGGTGGTCAGTCTTGGAATGGATTACAACATTTCAAAAAACACCATTCTGCAGACCGAATTCGGATATAGTAATTATGATGTGAACACATTTTCTCAACGAGGTGAAGAAAACAACAAAGGGTACGCAGCGAAAATAATTCTCAAAAACACCAAAAACCTTGGCGGGTCAGCCAAGCTGCAACTCGCCACAGATGCGGGTTACGAATACGTGGATCCAAGGTTTCGACCATTGGAAAGGTTGAGAAATATTGAGTTTAACCGCGACTGGGGACTACCATATATCGTGGAGCCTACAACCGAAAACATCATTACGGGCGGTGTGCAGTTGACCGACCAGAAATCAAACAGCCTCCGATACCAGGTCACAAATTATCTCAGAGGCAGCAGTTTTACCGGATGGAGAAACGCGCTTATTCAGCAGCAGTCAATAAAAGGATGGAGATTCAACAATATACTGAGCGTTTCAACCACCTCATCAAATACCGAAAAAGGTAAATTCTACAGACCGATTATCAACGTGTCCAAGCAGCTCACGAAGTTTCGCGATTTTACCCTTGGATTCGGTTATACAGTAGAGCACAATGAAGTGCGTAATAAAGTTTCGGATTCGGTAACCGCCGCAAGCTTTTCATTTCAAACCATACAGGTTTCTGTCAAATCGAGCGACAAAAAACCAAACCGCTGGGGCATCACTTATTTTACCAGGACGGACAAATATCCATTTGGTAAAGAGTTGTACAGGTCTGACAGAAGTCAGAATATCAATCTTACCGGTGAGCTCACAAAAAATCAAAAACACCAGTTCAGGTACAACGTTACCTACCGTAACCTGGAGATACTGAACAAGACAATCACCAATCAGAGAGCGGATCAGAGCTTACTCGCAAGAGGTGAATACCAGGTAAACGAGTGGCAGGGGCTCGTGACGGGAAATGTGCTGTATGAAGTTGGCGCCGGTCAGGAACAGCGTCGTGATTATGCATTTCTCGAAGTGCCTGCGGGTCGTGGAGAATACACCTGGATCGATTATGACAACAATGGCGTGCAGTCGCTCAACGAATTTGAAGTGGCACAGTTTCAGGATCAGGCAAAGTACATCCGCATCTTTACACCTACCAACGAGTTTATAAAAGCAAACTACAATACTTTTAATTATAGTGTAATGCTCAATCCCAGGGCGCTGATCAATCCGTCGAATGCAAAGGGATTTTCAAAATTTCTTACCAGGATCAATCTGCAGTCATCACTTCAGATATATAAAAAAGAAAGAGCAGAGGGTTTGGTACAACTCAATCCTTTTAAAACGCCGCTCAACGATACCTCTCTGATAAATCTGAACTCGGTTTTTATAAATACTTTTTCATTCAACCGTTTTAACACGAGCTGGGGGTTTGACGTCAACAATACGCGAAACAGCGGCAAGGCCATTCTTACTTATGGTCTTGAAAGCAGGCAGTTCAACGAATGGAGTCTGCGCACGAGGATTAATTTTAATAAAGCCATTCAGCTGGACCTCACCGGAAGAAAGGGTTTGAATGAACTAAATACTGCAAAGTTTGACAACCGTAATTTTCGGATCGACCAGTTTTCTGCCGAACCCCGGGTGAGCATAACGAGTGGTACGGCTTTCAGAATAAGTACCGGTTATAAATACAGTCAGAAAAAGAACACAGACAGCATTGAAAAGTATTCTTCGCATTCTGTCAATACCGAAATGAAGTATAATATCTTGCAGTCCACATCCATACTTGCAAAGTTTACTTACAGCACCATACAGTTTTCGCCGCTTTCGAATGCCAACTCAACCGTAGGCTACAATATGCTGGATGGTTTGCAGCCAGGCAAAAATTTCCTCTGGAACCTCGAACTGACGAAGCGCCTGTCAAATAATATTGAGATCAATATTCAGTATGAGGGCAGAAAGCCGGGAGATGCAAGGATCATCCATGTGGGCCGGGCTTCGCTCAGGGCCCTATTGTGAGGATTCGACGTGGTCTGGCTCAGTCACACTTCTGCACATGGTTTCCATCACTTTTTCGTATAATTCTTTTCTTGATTTCAGTGTCCAGGTAATGACGGTATAGTAGTAATCTGCGCTTTTGTGAACGGCCATCTGGTAGTATACATCTATGTTTTCCTGTCTGGCAAAGAAATCACTTCTGAGCATGGTCATCCCGTTATTTTTACCAGTAAATTTTATGCTGTATTCGTGTTTGGGTTGTCCTTCAATGAGTGGTCTGGCCATCGAATCCGCATAGCGCCGGAGAAAAGAAGCGGTGTCTGTTTCACCATCGAGCGTTAGAAAATTTGTCACATTTTCTTCGGTTTCTTTTATTACGATCAGATAAAGTTCCTTGAAGTTATCAGCAAACTGGACGGATGCTTCGTCGTTCAGTTCGTCGGTTTTCGTCATACTGGCGTAAATCTGCAGTTCGGCTGTGCTATCGATCAAGACGCGGTCGAACAAGGCTTTCTCAGCAATTTCTTTTGCGAGACTTTTGTTGCTGGCATCGTTTGAAAGCGGCAGGTTGCATGAAGCAAAAAAGAAGATGATAAGGAGGAATAAAGGAAATCTCATGGGATAAATATATAAAAAAAACGCCCCGAAACCGGGGCGTCTTTTTTATATTTCAAGATAGGAGAGACTAGCCAAAAAGACCGCCTTTCTTCAATTCGCGAACGCCTTCACCAATTTTGAAACCATTGTGATAGATCTCAATCTTGTAGTTACCGCGCTGGAAATCGCTGTTCTGTTTCCATGCGAACTGTACTGGTTTTCTTTTACCTGATTCGTATTCGACAGGAACTTTAGCTGTGAAAAGCTTGTCGCCTTCTTCACGTGTAGTGAATGTACCTGAACCCAGGGCTTCAACTGTCACTGGCTTGCCATCAGGACCGGTAATGCTAACGTAAACGTCAGTAGTTCCGCTCTGGGCTATACGATTGTCAACTTCAAAAGCAATGACAAGTTTGTCAACACGCTTGGCGGTGCTGGTAACTTTTTCTTTACCATTCTTTCTTTCGTTGATTGGTGTGATGCTGATATTTGTTGCGTTCAAAGTAGAAGCTACATCAACTTTCTTTTCCGCTTCGTCTTTTGCCGATGTTGTGGTGGCAAGATCCGTAGTCAATTTTTCTTTATCTGCTGTCAATGCTGTTTTTTCAGTGGTAAGTGTCTGATTCTGCGTGGTCAGCTCAGTGATTTGCTGCTCCATGCTGGCGATCTTATCATTCAGTTCGCCAATCAGCTCTTTTGCTCTTCTGAGTTCAGAATCTGAAGCATTCTTTTTGCTGAGGATAGCGCGAATTTCTGCTTTCTTTTTTGTGATGTCCGAGTTTGCTGAAACAAGTTTGCCCTGGAGCTCGTTGTTGCTACCTGTTACAGAATCGAGACGTGCAAGAGACGCATCGAAGCTGCGCTGAATTTCACTTTTTTCGTCAGTTACTTTTGCAACCTGTGCCTGATCCTGTGTGTGAACCTGCTCTTGTTTGTTGTTGTTCCAAAGCAGGTAACCCCAGGTACCGAGCAGACCAACTGCTAACAGACCGATGATTAAACCTCTGTAATCTTTTTTTCTTGGCTCGTTCTGCGGTGTGGCAGACGGATAATTTGTTGTACTCATATTTTAGTAGTTTTTCAAAAGTTATGAAAACTGTTTCCAGAAAACCAGCTGCTTTTGTTCAGCCATTTACCCTCTGGACTAAAACCATGCCAAAATTTTTAAAGAGTTCTTTTATGCCTGTGTATCAGTCCTTAAATATCATTTAACAAATGATAATAACTAATTAATATTGCAAAATGTCGGCAGAAAAAATCATAGGTGACTGGAAAAAAAAGCATTTCAAACCCGTATACTGGCTTGAGGGTGAAGAAGACT
>JACMLD010000419.1 GCA_014379785.1 Chitinophagaceae bacterium | reverse complement strand
GCGCCTTGATTTTTCCTACCAGGGCGGCACCGGCCTGCAGTACCTGATCCGCAAGGACGTGGCACTGATGGCCGAGTACCGCTACCATCACATCTCCAACGCCGGCACCGCCTCTCCCAACGAACCGCTCAATTCCAGCAAATTCCTGCTGGGAATCTCGTTTTTCCGCTAAGCGACAGAGAAGAATAATTTCAGCCGGGATAATTGATATAGCTACTATCATAGTCTATGATATAGTCATAATAGACAGGAAAGGGGTAGCATCATGCAGACATTGACAACCATGGATTTGAGAAAAAATCTGGGACATATCCTCGACATGGTGGCGGAAACTAATGAGTCCGTGACTATCTCCCGTGCCAACAAGCCGCTGGCGGTCATCCTCTCGATTTCCGAATACGAGGAAAAGGTGCAAAATAAAAACCGTGGCCAGCGGCTCGAAGCCCTGTCCGGAGCCATGGATACCTGGCGCGAACGCAACCGCACTGCAACCAAACTGGTGGATGTTGTAAAGGCGGTGCGCGAAAGCAGGGATTCACGATGATCGTGCTTGATTCCTCTGTCGCGCTGAAATGGATCTTTGCCGATGAGGCTGGTGCAGAAAATGCTATGCGCATCCGCAATGATCATATCTCCGGTACAAACGAGATCGCTGTTCCAAGCCTGTTTTTCTACGAAATCGCCAATGTTCTTGCCACCAAGGTCAAACTTTCCCCGGAAGAAGCGCTGGAGGCCTTCGAACTTATCAGCGCCTTTGAGTTCAATGTGCATGAACTCGACAGCCCTGAGTATCTGGAAGCAATGACACTAGCCATGAAACACAAGATCAGCGCCTATGACGCCATTTATCATGTTCTTGCCAGCCGACTCGGGTGCCGCTTTCTGACGGCTGACCGGAAGTTTTGGGAAAAGGTGAAGGGAATGGGTGTGACAGAGCTGTTGGTGGCTGCTTAAAAGGGATATCCCGCATTTACCCAATACAACCTGAATGATCTCAGCATAGCAAGCAGTTCTGACCTTTATGCTTCTGATGAACCTGCCTATTGGTTTTCTCACCAATTTTGGTGCAGCCACCCTCAAGGAAGGTCTCCACCACGTCGTCAACGACCTGCCTCCGCATCTCCGCGTCTTTTAGTGAACAAAAAGCAGTAGTCTGATATGAACGGAGCCGAGACAAGGCGAGTAAGGGCGCCGTGGCCGGCAGCATACGCAGGGATATTGAGAAACGGTCGGGCAAGCCGGTGGTGACGGGTGAGAATTTTAAGGGGTTGGCAGGGAAGGGAAAGAAGAAGATAACGTGACGCAAGATAAATATAGATGTCCTGTTCTTCCCTTTAATTCGGGGATGTCCCTATTTGTTTTCTTTGATACAACTGCATGAAGTAGCGATAGTTCCGCTCTTCAATGAAGATGTTCTCCCGGTTGTTGCCTCGATTGTAGATATGGTAATAATGACCCGGTTCAAGCGGGATGATAGCTTGCATCGTTTTGTCCTTATGTTAGGGGTGCAACAAGACCTCCGAGGTTTTCAGAAACCTCGGAGGTATGCCTGATTTTGGTGCTTCTCCGACGCCTTTGCTGACTTGCAGCAAAAACATCGATATCCTTTTCGCCTGACCTCAGGAAATCAAGGAAGTCCAGTCCACGGTATTTGCATGTTTCGCAGATACTCAAGAGAATTAAATACTCTCGTAGCCCTTTTTCGGTGGTTACACCCTTGATAATATTTCGGAGCATGGCAAAGGGTTTCACCGCATGTTCAGCATTGTTATTGTTCCAAGGAATTCCATCATGATTAAGGAAGGTAAAAAGTTTATCCTTGTTTTTCTCAAACCTCTCCCTGAATTTGACCGCTGTCTCGGTTACCAAACCCAGATGCAAGAGATACTTGTAGAAACGATCCACAGAGGGGAGATGTTTCTTCAGAAAATGGTGTTTCAGCCCAAAGCGGTCTATCGTTTCAATCATTGGACGTAACAAGTTAGTGAATCCTTCTGCCAACTGTTTTAGTCCTTCGTCATATGGATTCTTGTACAGAGCATCGTTTATGTCACGGATCAGATGGATGAGACACTTTTGCTGCGGGCAATTGATGCTGTCATATGCTGCGTAGAAATCAGATACCAGAACACCTTTGAAATCCTTGAGTAGAGATTGTGTGTAATCACCTTCGCGAGTATCGGTATAAAAATAGGCGACCTCGTCCATGCTTGCAAATACCCAAACAAAACCGCTGCCGTTTTTTAAGGATATTTTTGTCTCGTCAGCATGGAGAAGATGGCCATTACAGAGTCCCATGAGTATCTTCTCGAAAGTAGCTTCATAGGTACTTGCCGCATATGTCTTAACATGACTTATTGTTCCTAGCCCTAGCGAAAGCTCAAAAAGTTCATTCAGACTTTTTTCAATGGTTGTTATTGGTAAACGTAGTTCGATACATTGATATATCGAATATGCAAGGAGTTCTGTGCCAATGTGACTTTTAGATGCCATGATGTTTGATGAAAAAGTTTTCCAACAATTGCTGCATATGTATCGTTTATACAAATACTTAGTGATCCACCTTTTGATGCCATAACGTGTAAACTTAAGGTCAACAGCAATTCTGCTTGACCTATTATTATGTTCCCAAATGTTTGTTGAACCGCATTTTGAGCATGTACTTGGTCGTTTACACTCAATAATCTGATTTGGAACCATAGGCTTTACTGTAACTGGTCTGTTATGTGTTCCTTTTTTCAAAACAGGATTCGTTTTCAAATATACCCGCTCACGCTGATAATCCCAATATGCAGCCTTGTTAATCGATTCAAGACCTGAAATAACAAATTTGTTTCTTTTGAACCCGTATGGATGCTCTCGTTTCTGGTTATTTATATCCACAATATCCGTTTCGCTCACAAACTCGCCCTTTGTTTCTGGGTACTGCAAGCTAAGCACCTTCTGCGTCAAAACTTCCAACGCCTCACAATCCTAGGCATTGTAGCGAATCAGCTTATCCTGCTCTGAGACATCTTTTGATGCTTCCCACATTTCCCGCCAGACAATGGACTGCAGTCCAGAAGCAAGCGTCTCTGACCATTGGAATCCACAATAGCCCGCAATCTCCTTCAAGCCATTCGATGCCACCGGAAAATAGACGTGACCATATATAACTGAAAGAAGATTGATAGCCGAAGACAACGGTTTTTCTGCATTTGATCTCTTATTCGCTTTTGCAATCAAGGTGTCGTTTATCTCAGGCGAGACCTCCGAGGTTTCAAAAACCTCGGAGGTCTGTATCGAATGCAACTTGGAATTACATGGCGCACCATAGCGGCTGCACATGGTCTTGATAAAGGTCGTTTCATAGCTGCCATAATGTATCAGCACCGGTTTCTCAATCGTAGAGAGCAAATCAACAAACTCCCCCCAAATCTTTTCCTCATCCTCCGGCCTATCCGCCCACAGGCTATGCTGAACTACCGAATCACCATGCCTGATCCGCACCCCGATGAGGTAATAGAAATCGCGATCCGGTAACCCTTCAACATCCAGACAAACTGGTGTGCCTTCGATATACAACTCCGGACTACCGACGATATGAATTTTATTTTCCCGGATCGCCAGCGCTTTCAATGAATGATGGTACTTCTCCTGCTTATCGCGCAGTCTTTTTGGCAGCCTCCTTGGCCGGAACGTGTACGAGAGTTGCGTAACCGTGAAAATGCCTTTGCTGTTGCGCTTCTTGCGCTCTTTTTCCGTCATCCCGCCCAGTAGACTAAGATCATCCTTTTCAATCGCTTTTTCACGACAGCGACGTTGATATTCACATTTCGGACAATGGCTATTGAGTATGAGATCAGGCGGCGTATCGGCTGAAATCATAAAGGTTATCTTCCCTACAATCTTCCTCACCTCTCCCACCAGCACAGATATCTTAACCTTCGAGACCGAGAATCCATCACAATGAATGATCTTGCCGTAAGCAATCTCGTGTTTTAAGGTTTCGGCAAGAATGTGGGCATCAAATGCAACCAACAGTTTATCAAACTTGGTAAGCTTGTTGTTTGTTACAAAACGAATTGGCACAAACTGAGCGGGTTTGCCCCGTCCTGTCGATGGAGTCCGCTCTACAGCATGAATGCATGATTCCAACTCCTTGCTGCTTACCGTAATTTCAGAAACCAGCCTCCATAAAGCCATCTTCAAGTTCAGATTAGCTGGCGGTGCCACAATAAATTCGCCAGTTTGAAGTCCACCGGACAGGCGTTTGATCGCATTCGTACGGTAAGATTGATTTTTCTCCCGCATCCATTCGGCGTAGACATTATTCTCCCCAGCTTCACCAAGTGACATTAACCAGCACTTGGTGGGGCAATGAATGTATGCCTCGAAAATATGGGAGGAAATGTTCATATCGCCTCTACCTGTGAATGCAGACCTCAGAGGTTTTAAAAACCTCGGAAGTCTTGACTGGCCGGAATATGAGGACAAGCCTACATTCCGGATACATGAGGATTTTGGAAAATTGGATTACAGCTACTTAAAAAAGTTCTTTGAAGCGGTAATGAAAGGCCCCGGCAAGTCAGAATGAGAGTATCCGTTTGTGAAAATCAAAAAATACCCTGTTCCGACAAGCAACGCAAGGAACTGAAAGCTTTTGAGGATGCCCATTGCAGCACGTCAAATAAGAACCGCATTTTCGACTGGCGACACAATGAGGTATGGACCAGAAACTATGTCGGCGTCATTCAGGTGCCGGGCTTATCGCTGGAAATTCTCCCCAAAATAGACAAGAGCAAAGCTGAAGCCGGCGATCAGGCAAGATCGCTGGCCCAGCACAACTTGCTCTATATGTTGTCTTTCACCAGAAAGCTCCCTTTTGAGGAGCGCGACCTGGCTTCCCTGAAATTACAGAAGTTGCCGCTGCTGGAAGTGCTGATCCGGCTCTTTGCCAATCGCCTATTGGAAGAGTTGCGTCGAGGAGTGGATCACGCCTACGTTCATCGGGAGGAAAACCTTCCCCGCATTAAGGGGAAGATTCTGATGAACCGGCATGTGCTGATGAATGCTGCCCATCGCGAGCGCTTCTATGTCGGTTTTGATGAGTTTCTGGATAACACTCCGCTCAATCGTATTTTGAAGGCCACCAGTCGCAGGCTTATCTCCGTATCAACAGATAACGAAACTCAACGGCTCTTGATGGAGACAACCGCCATTTTCGATGAAGTGTGCGACATTTTCCCCGATGCTCACCATTTCGACCGGATTCATCTGCACCGTAATAACGAGCGTTTTCAGACTCTGCTGGATTTCTGCCGCATCGTCTGGCAGGAGCAGAGTCCCAATCCATCTGCAGGAGATAGCCGGACATTTTCGCTTCTCTTTCCCATGGAAAAACTATTTGAGGAATTCATTGCCCGTTTCATCTATCGTCACGCTGACGATTTCGGGTTTAGACGTAAAGATATTTGTATTCAGAGTGAGGGATGTAGCAAATACCTACTTCAGGAGAAAAAAAGTCGAAGTCCAAAATTCAAGCTTCAGCCTGACATCCTTATAAAAAATGGCTCACAAGCCAGACTGCTTCTTGATACAAAGTGGAAGTGCCTCAAATCCGATGAAGCAGACATCAAGAATGGAGTTTCGTCTGCAGATATGTACCAGATGTACGCTTACGCAACCCGGTATGACTGTAATAACGTGATACTGCTGTACCCTGATACCGGTGAAGTCACACCAAAATCGTACTGCCTTATGGGAGATGAAGATAAAAGAATTTCGGTTGTGGTTATCAATTTGAACCGTGATCTGAAAAAAGAACGAAAAGAGATGCTGACGAATCTTTCAAAACTACTCGGCATTATCCCGTAATCTACTCATAACAATCATAATTATCACATTGGCAATCGAACAAATCATCCGTTAATTAATCAAGGAATCCTGATGCTTGGCTGCTGCTCTTGAGTGGGTTGACCCAATGCGCAATGCTGAGACTCACGCGTCTGCACTTTGAGAGGTCGCACACCATAACCCCACCTGTCCTCCCCTTATGTAAGGGGAGGGACGCAGAGATGTGGCATTGGTGGTATTTTTGAATTTGTTTTGCATTAAAGCTCCCCCTCTTAAGATAAGAGGGGGGTGGGGGGAGTTGTGAGCTATTTAAGTCGCGTTACAATTTTCCAGCGGTATTGCACTCAATGCAATCACCTTCCTGAACTCTTCACTGGTCCCCGCCCACTCCACAATATCAACCTGAAACGGCATATCACTGTCATCAAAGGCATCGCGCAGGATTCTCATGGTTGTAACCGGAAGCAATTCATCCCCCATTATTACAAGGTCGATGTCTGAATGTGGTTTGGCTGTACCAATTGGCGCGGGACGCGAACAGTTGAACTTCACATCCGGGAAGTTGGAGGGCAAGTATGTCACAGACGATTCTGAGGTGTTCCGGCTTGAGATCCATCATTATTTCCCGGAGCTTTCTTTCAATCGGCCTAGCAGCTCTTCCGCATGTCCGGCAAAAGCGGGCAAGGCCTCAAACACTCTGGCGGCTTTCGCTTCATCATAGGTGTGAGAGGTGATATTGCGGCGTTCGCGATAATCAAACCACGCTTCAACATCCTGGACCAGTCCTCGTTCAGCGCCCACCCGGAAAAGATGACGGTAACTGTATCCATCGACCTCTGCCGGATTGGGGAGTTCCTGTTCCAGTTGGCGTTTGAGCATCTTCCAGCACAGCTCGAACGTGTATTCAAAGCGTTGAATGCATGCATCGCGGAGCTCTTCGTCACCTTGCGCGCCAGTTGCCCGGACAAGGGCACGGTTAAGGCTGGCAATGTCTTTCTCTAAAGGCGAAAAATCAATAGGCATATATTTCTCCAAACCTGGTTGGAATTACAGTGCGACAATCTACCATTATTCCGGCGTATCGCAATCCTCAATCACCACCGGAGTTCCAACCGCCGCTTTCCGGCTTATTTATTTACCTGCGAAAATATCGCCGGCAGCGTCACCATCGCAAAAATCGCCGTGAAGCCGATACCAAAATTGGTGGCCCAGCCGATCGACGCCAAAGCGGGATAATCGGCCAGCGCCAGCGAGCCGAAGCCGGCGATTGTCGTCAAGGCCGACAGCAGCACCGCCCGACTGGACTGGACAAAGTGCAGTTCCTGCTGCAGCGGATCCGTTACTGCAATGCGGTGGCGGATATGCAGACCATAATCGCTCCCCATGCCGACAATCGTCACCAGCACCATCGCGTTCATGAAATTGAGACCCATGCCGCTGACGGCCATGATGCCCAGCATTGCCAGCGCTCCGGCCACCACAGGAAACATCGCATAAAAGACTCCCGACAACGACTCGAAGTGTGCCACCAGCATGAACAGCACAACCAGGCCGCCCAACGCAAAACCCCAGGCAAAACTCTTCTTGACCGCCGCCGAAAGCTGATCGCTGATCAGATCGACGCTGGATATACGCGCTGTGGGATCAATGGCGGCCAGTTCATCCTGAAAACCCTGCCGGTCGAAATCGGCACCCTTGTAATGCAGATATACCAGCGCATGATAACCGGAGGCGTTTTTAACCAGATGACGCTCCAGCAGCCCCTTAAGCGGCGAGGCCGACAGACCGGCCAATGCTTCGGCGCTGGAGACTGCAACCGGCCTGGCCATATTCCCGGCCGCTGCAATGTACTTTTCAAACGGCTCCCGGGAGAAACCATTGCGCTCCAACCCGGCCGTCAGCTGATCTGCCAGGTTCCTGCCCTGAAATTCTACCCGCAGGCGCTCCATGACGGCCGCCTGGTGGGTCGGGCTGTTGATGATCCTGCCCAGGGATGACCAGGCCGCAATCCGGCCCTGCTGCTGCAGGCGCCCGGCAACCTCTTCGACTTTGGCGGTCCGCTCCAGCACCTGCTGCAGATCAGCCCCTTCCAGAGCCACCAGCAACTGTTTGGGAGCCAGGCTGAGATGCTTTTCGATTTTTTCCTGGGCCAGGAATGCCTCGGAATGGCGGGGCTGCAGGTTCTTCAATTCGCCATCGAATGTGATACTGAACGCCATGACCCCCAGCACCAGAATCGTGACCATTGATAAGGCGATCACGATTCCCGAGCGACGTGTGGCGAAGCGCCACAGGCGCCAGAGACCCAATGAGGGTATCGGGCGATATTCAGCCGGAAAGCGGCGTTCCATGAAGATCAGCAGCGGCGGCAGAAAGAACAGGGTGGCGTAGAGCGAAAAAATCACACCCAGTCCGACCAGCAGACCCAGTTCCGACAGGGCTCGCACATCGGATAGATACAGGGCCAGAAAGGGAAAAGCGGTCGTGGTGGCGGCGGT
>JACMLD010000418.1 GCA_014379785.1 Chitinophagaceae bacterium | reverse complement strand
TAACACATTGTGCTGAATCCGCCAGTTCACCGCATACCCTCCGATGATCTCCAGAATATAACTGATGTATTTGTTGACCGATTTCTTTGGTGAATAGGTGCCATGATTGGCATCATGCATTACAGAAGTGCCAATGCCGCTGACTCCAAATCCCATAAGCACCCATAGTCCAAAAAACAGCCATGGATTGCCGGCAGTCTGACCCGTCACGATAATGATATAGGGCACAAAATACAGTAGCAGCATAGCGGCCGTTTTCACCCACATTGCACTGTTGGCATAGGGTGATATATTGTTGGCTTCAAAATAGGCATTCACCCGGGCAATCACCGCATCATAAAAACTATTCTGCCCTTTGGGGGCAAACCGCACCAGATTTAATTTTTCAATTTCCATAATAGCTCAAACTATATCGCCTGATTTTTTTACCCTTTGTAAAGATATTCTCATAAACAATACAGATGTCATGCCAGCAATGCCAATTTTCAAACGAAAACCCCTGTGGCATAGGATTTTCATTCATTTTTTGCAAAAACGTGACACATGAACAATGGAGATATCTGGATAATAGATGAAGACATGGACGAGCAGGACCTGATCAGGGAAGTGGCCACGGATCTGAAGTTGGAAAATAAGTTTGTGTATCTGACCAAAGCGGACGAGGTGCTTGATCTGCTGGAAGAAATAACAGAAGCGCCCTTTCTTATTATATGTGAACTTCATTTGCCTAAAATGAATGGTTTTAAGCTCCGGGAGGTCATTCTCACACATGATGAAAGAAAATACAAGAGCGTGCCATTCATATTCTGGACCACCCAGGCCAGCGAACAGCAAGTCAAGGACGCCTATGATCTTTCAGCACACGGTTTTTTTATAAAAGAAGACTCCTACGAAGAAATGAAAAAGACCTTCCTGATGATACTCCAATACTGGTCGAAAAGCAAAATGCCCGCCAAATCGGAGGATTATGCACGAGGTGCCATGTCAAAATAAAAAACTCTTTGGGAAATGATGATACCGTCGTGCACGTACCGGATTCAGTTTAACCGCGACTTTAATTTTAAACACCTGGAGGGTATCATTGATTACCTCGAAGATCTCGGGGTCACCTCTATTTACGCTTCCCCGCTTTTGCAGGCAACCATGGGCAGTTCACATGGGTATGACGGCATTGACCCATCCCTGATCAATGTAGAACTCGGCACTCTGGAAGAACTGGAAGCGCTGACAACAAAGCTAAAAACGAAAGGAATCAGCTGGATACAGGATATCGTTCCCAACCATCTGGCTTTCAATACAGACAATGTCTGGCTGAAAGATGTGCTCGAACGGGGAGTTAATTCCTCATACGCCGGGCATTTTGATATAGACTGGGCACACCCCTTTTACCAGCAAAAATTAATGGTTCCATTTCTGGAAGCAGGTGCAACCGAATGCGTTAGCAATGCTGTGTTAAAACTTGCTTTCACTTCAGAAGGCTTTTTCATTGCCTATCACCACAACCTTTATCCCGTTAACATCGATAACTATCCTCTGTTATTATCCGGAGTTTTTGGGGATGAGTTTAATCATGTCAATGCCTCCATCAGTGCGCTGGTCAACAATGCAGCTACAGATTACTCACACTGGAAGAGTCTGAAAAACGAACTCCTTTCACAATTGACTGACGATGGAATCGCGCAGAAGATTCAGGAGAAAATTGATCAGATAAATGCCGACAAAGATCTATTGCTGCAAATCGTCAACAATCAGCACTATATTCTATCATATCATATGGTGTCGAATACGCAGGTAAACTACCGGCGTTTTTTCAATGTCAATGGTTTGATCTGTCTAAAGATTGAAGACGAGAAAGTCTTCAACGATTACCACCAGCATATCTACACTCTCTTTGAAAAAAATCTTATACAGGGACTCAGGATTGACCATATCGATGGACTAAAAAATCCAAGAGAATACATCGACAGATTGCGGACAATGTTTGGACCCGAGTGCTATATCATTGTTGAAAAAATCCTTGATGTAAAAGAAGAACTGCCTGCCGACTTTGACATCCAGGGCACCAGCGGCTATGAATTTCTTTCTTATATCAATCAGGTGATCACCGACCACCGTGGGGCAGAGAAATTGCTGGCACTCTACAATAAATATGTTCCCGAATTCAGCGACTATGATGAGATTGTTTATAAAAACAAACTTTCAAATCTCGAAAGTTATCTCAACGGGGAATGGGACAACCTGCTGAGAATGTTGCTATCGCTCAACCTGATTGAGGATGAGGAGTTGAAGATCAATCATCTCAAAAATGCGCTGGGAGTTTTCATGGCATGCTTCCCGGTCTATCGGGCCTATATCGAAACGCTGCCGCTCACAGACCATGATGAAAAGATCGTGGGTCTCGCTTTTGAAAAAGCGTACGAAAAACTGCCTGAACAAAAAACCGAACTGGATGTCATCCGTGAAATTTTCACTCCCCACGAAGATCCCGTAAAGTCTGCAAACAGACTTTTGTTTATCCAGCGGCTGATGCAATTTACCGGACCGCTTGCCGCGAAAGGCGTGGAAGACACCACTTTTTATCTTTACAATCCATTGATTTCCCACAACGAAGTAGGTGATCAGCCTTGTGTACTCGGCATTCCCGTAAGACAATTTCATGAAAAAATGATCGAGAGGCAGCTGAAGAATCCGCTCTCGATGAATTGTACTTCTACGCATGATACAAAGCGTGGTGAAGACGGCAGGATCAGGATCAATATCATCAGTGAACTGACAGAGGAGTGGACAGAGTTAGTAGCCTATTGGCAGAAAATCAATGAACCATACCGAAAACAATTGGGAGAGTTGAGAGCCCCGATCGTAAACGACGAATATTTTCTCTACCAGGCAATCGTTGGTGGATTTCCGGAAAACCTCCAGTTAAATGATGAATTTGTCAGCCGCACAAAAACTTACTACACAAAAGTTTTGAGGGAGTCGAAGCAATTGAGCGATTATGTAAACCCCAATGTTGAATATGAACAGGCCTGCACAGATTTCATTTCCCATTTGCTGGATCCGACGCACAAATTTCTGCCATCGCTGATTCCATTTGTAAAAAAACTGATCGGCTACGCCAATATTTATACCATGGTGCAGGTGATCATAAAGACCACCGCTCCGGGTATTCCGGACATTTATCGCGGTTGTGAACTCTGGGATATCAGCTACGTTGACCCCGATAACCGGAGACCGGTGGACTGGGATCTGCGGAAAAGGCTTTTGAGGGAATTGGATGAAAAAAAGTCAGAAAGTATTGATGCAATGCTGTCATGGGCAAACAGCCAGTATGAAGTGGGTGCACAAAAAATCTTTGTGACGAGAGAGATGCTGCAGTTGAGAAAAAGAAATAAGGATTTATTTATCTATGGTGAATACATTCCGATATATGGGGAGGGATCGGAGCGGGTGGTGATTGCTTTTCTGAGGCATTACAAAAACCGCTGGGTACTTATAGTTTTGCCTCTCGGAATTGTTGCAAATACCGGCAAGGAGCTTAGTCTGGCCTTGCCCGCCGGCGCTCCGGAAAACTGGTCCAATATCTTTACCGGCGAGGCCGTTTCGGGTAATAAAATAGATGTCCACCGGCTGTTCAGCAAATTTCCTCTTGCTGTTCTGGAAAACAATTAATCTCCACAAAGTTCTTGATCTCAATACAGTTTTGGGTACTGGCTTAGCTTAGTACCCAAAACTTTGTATATTTCGGGCAACCGGAGCATCATCGCTTCATATTTAAACAAAAACAAATAATTAATGAAACCCTTATTCCTACTGTGTGCACTCGCGTTGACGGCAACAGGTTTTGGCCAGAAAACGAAGTTCACTTTTAAACTTGGCACCGAATATGAGCTGCCGAGGCGTACGGCAGACCTTGCATTTTTTGGAAATGAGAAGGATGGTATTGTGAATCTTTCCCTAAAAAAAGAGGAGTTGAATATTATCAGATTCAATACTAGTAACCTCAACAAGACCAGCGAAAAAGTCATTGAGTTAAAAGAAGCGACGAGAAATTTTCTAAGTGAAATGGTCGCTGATTTTAATACCGGCGATTACTATTGGATACACAGTGACTGGGACAAAGATGGCGGCACGGAAATGCTTTATTATGATAAGATAGATGTGACTACCGGTAAAATAACGGAAGCCAATCACAAAATCTTGCAGACCACAAAGATTGGTGGCAGGTATGCAGGCTTTGCCGTATTTGGCAGTCCCATGGCACCCGGAGCAGATGGCTATTTCGGTACAGGATACAAAACGACAGAAAAGTACCAGTATGATTACGACGCAGAAAACAAAAAACTGCTGATTACTTATCGTCTGGTTCCAGAAAAAAAGCGTGATAAAGAAAATTTTGACGTCATCGGTTTTCATGTGTTTGATGAAAAGATGAACAAGCTATGGGGTGGCGAATTCAGAATGCCCTATAACGAGGCAATAATGGACAATTCAAATTTCTCGGTTGACTCAAAAGGCAATGCCTACATGCTTGCAAAAGTTTACGACAGCGAGTCAAGACGTGAAAGAGATAAGAGTACGGACAAGCCGGCTTATCATTTTGAGGTGATGAAATTTACAAAAGACAGTAAGACGCCCATCATTGCAAAATTGTCGGTAGGAGATTTCTATATCCACGAGACTACCATTACGGAAAATACACTTCATGACATGATCATTGCGTGTACCTACAGTAAGAAATCAAAAGGAACCGGCACAGATGGTATTTTTCTCGCAACACTTGATCAGGCGGGAAAATTGATACAGTTTAAAAACGGGTATTATGAGTTTCCAAAAGAGGAGCTGCAGAAGTTCGAGTCAGCCAGGGCGAGAAGAAGAATTGACAGAAAGGATGACTATGAGGCACCGAATCTGAAGGTAAGAGATGTACAGGTCGAGGCCGACGGAAGTATTTTTCTAGCCTGCGAGGAATATAGAGTCGTGGAGCATACGTCCGGAAGCGGAATGAATGGCAACCGCATGTCTACCTATTATACCTATCACTACGAGGATATTATTGGTTCAAGAATAGATCCTGCCGGAAAATTTCAATGGGTACGAAAGATTCCAAAAATGCAGCGTGGACGCAGTGGCAGAGGCACCATGGGATTCAAACTGGTAAGCGATGCTTCTGGGTACTATTTTCTTTATCTGGACAACCTGAAGAATCTGGATATTGCAGAAGACGAGCCACCAAAAACACATGTGGACGGATATGGCGGCCAGGTAATGGTGTCAAGACTGACAATGGATGGAAAGCTGTCGAAAGAATTGTTGTTCGACACGCGCGAAGAAGATATAATGATTTTTCCTGCAGATTTTCATAAGATCAGTGGAAATCGTTTCATCGGCAGAGCGAGATTAAAAAGGAATTTGTTTCAGCCGTTGTTGATCACTACTAAGTAAGATGGGGGGAGGAAATAGTTGGTGGTTGGTAGTTTATAGGGCCACTCTCATGAATGCCGGTCATGCCGAGCGAAGCCGAGGCATCCCCAGCTATTACTTTGAGTAACGGTTGGGGACCCCTCGGCTTCGCTCGGGGTGACAATCACTCAGATTATTTCTTCCCTATCCTATAAAACTTCCCGCCATCGGTGACTGCATAGAGCGCACCGTCTTTTCCCTGGGTGATGTCTCTGAATCTCTCTCCTTGGTCAGCAAGCAGTCTTTCCTCTCCGACTACTTTATTGTTTCTGATTACAAGTCTGATCACATGTGTGCCGCTGAGGCTGCTGATGAAAAGATTGTTTTTCCATTCTGCTATTACATCGCTGTTG
>JACMLD010000417.1 GCA_014379785.1 Chitinophagaceae bacterium | reverse complement strand
GCTCGGCAGTCCTGGTTTTCACCTCCGCTTCCAGATATTCGTTTGTTCTTTTTTGTTTGGTCACGTCCAGGCATGTTCCGAAAAATTTAACTGGAACGCCATCTTTGTCCAAAAATATCTTTCCGTTTGCGATGACCGATCGTATGATACCATCGGTTCCATTCACCACATCATATTCAGTCTGATAAGTTCCTTTAGGATGCCGGATCGCCGCTTCTATGGCCTTTCTTGTCTTTTCCTGATCATAATCGGCGATGCCGTTGATGACATCGGTCAATGTAACGAGCAGCGTAGAAAATCCGAAGATATCCCTGGTCGTCTCCGACATTTCTACTATTTCTGTAGTCAAATCGCAGCCCCAGGTGCCGATAACACCGGACTCTACCGCGAGCCGCTGCATTTCCTGACTTTCTTCCAACGCCAGCTCGGCCATTCTTTGTTCGTGGACATCAACTACTGCGCCGATGATGCCAAGATATTTGCCGGTGTCGTCAAATCTTGGCATACCCCTGTCGATCGACCAGCGATACGTTCCGTCTTTCTGCCTTAAACGATACAGCGCATGAAAAAAAGTTTGTCTCGTATTCGCATCCGCAAAAATTGCGGTCGTCCTTTCGATATCTTCCGGATGTGTGGCCTGTAGCCATCCAAATCCCAGTGCTTCTTCCTTCTCCTGACCAGTGGTTTCATACCAGCTTTTGCTCAGATAACTGCAATAGCCATTTTCTTCCGTGATCCAGATCGTAACGGGAGCATTGTCTGCCAGCCTCCTGAAGTATGCCTCACTTTCTTCAATTTTTTTGAGTGCAGTCAGCCTTTTAGTTGCAAGATTTATCTGCGATCGCACCCTTGCTTTGAGTTCTTTCGCAGAAAACGGTTTCACGAGATAATCGTCCGCCCCTGTATTATAACCTTCGATCTTGGCTTCTTCGCCGGCACGGGCAGACAACAAAATGATCGGAGTATTTGCCGTCTGTTCGTTGTTTTTGACTGCTTTGACTAGTTCAGTGCCATCCATCACGGGCATCATGATATCACTGAGGATGAGACTGAATGGCTGGGCTTTTATTTTTGACAGTGCTTCACTACCATTTTTTGCTGTTACAATATTGTATTCGGATTGCAGCAATGTTGTAAGATGTCTGCGCATGTCTGCATTGTCATCTACAATAAGAATGAAGGGCAGAGCAGGATTGTATGTACGTTCCGAATCCTTACTATCCACCTGGTCGTTATTAAAAAGATTCTCTGCTTCGTCAATAAAAACATCCGCGTGGGTAGCGCTGTAAGTGGTGTCATATTCTGCAATCTGCGAATAGGGCAGATGTTCTTTGCCGACTGGGATGGTAACGATGAATGAGGATCCTTTTCCCAACTTACTCGTTACTGAAATGTCTCCTCCGTGCAGGTCTATCAGTTCACTCACAAGCGATAACCCAATTCCCGTACCCTCATATGTTCGGCCACTGACGTTGTGTACACGGTGAAAACGCTGAAACATTTTTGGTAGCTCCTCATCAGGAATGCCGAGACCGGTATCACGGACTTCCATTGTCAGATTTGTATCATCAGCGTGAAGCAGAATGGCAATGCTGCCTTGCATGGTGAATTTAAATGCATTCGATAGCAGGTTCAGCACAATTTTCTCCCACATTTCTTTGTCGACATACACAGGTTGAGTGACCTGATCGATTTTGATCTCAAAATCCAGTCCGGCGTTTTCTATCAGCTGTTCGAAATTGGAGGCAAGCTCGGCTGTGAAAGCACTGATTGGTGTCGGAGAAAAACTGGCCTTCACCTTTCCTGCTTCAATGCGGCTAAAATCAAGCAAATTGTTTACAAGTCGCAGCAGCCTGAGTGCATTTCGGTGAGTGGTTTCAATGGCCACAGCCTGGTCCTCTTCTTTCTTTTTGTGCTCCATTATTTCTTCCAGTGATCCGAGCATGAGTGTCAGCGGCGTTCGGAATTCGTGAGAAATATTGGTGAAGAATGCGGTCTTTGCTTTGTCGATTTCCGCCAATGCTTCGGCTCTTTTTCTTTCTTCTTCATACGCAAAAACATCTGCGAAAGAGGTGGCGATGAGATCGGCGACGAGAGAAAAAAACGAGATGTATTTTTCGTCTGCGGGCCTGAACGGATTGATGCCGACCACCATTACCCCATATGCATCCTGTTTTCCGGTGAGCACGATGGGCAATACAATGGCTTTGTCGGGCGAAACATGCCAGGCACCGGCGGGCAGTGCGCCCACGTGGGTTTTTAATGTTTCAAACATATGAGGCAGGCCTGTACCGAGCGCTGTTTTGATGGCGGCTGCCAGCGGATTGTCAGATTCCAGGTCAATTTCATCCGGCAGCAATTTTCTGGAATCTCCAAAATCTGTATGGCCCTTGAGTATTGCTTTGTGGTGGTGGATTTGTCTGAAGAGTGCAAATGGAAAATCGTGTGGATTTCCCTGAAGTGTTGAAATTGTTTTTTCGATGATCTCTGCACCTGTTTTTGAATCTGTCAGCGTTTTGCCCAACTGGGTCAGCGTTCTGAGTTGTCTTTCGCTCGTGATACGGTCGGTGTCCTCGGTATTGGCGCAAAACATACCAGCCGTCTTGCCCTCGTCATCGGGAATCGGAGTGTAAGAAAATGTGTAGTAAGTTTCTTCGGGATAGCCATAGCGCTCCATGATCAGCAGCTGCGATTCCACATAGGTACCCCTGCCGTCATGCATCACCTGGTGTAGCATGGGTTCGATGTCTGTCCAGATATCTTTCCACACTTCCGATGCCGGTCTGCCTAGTGCCCAGGGGTGTTTACCCCCTACGATTGTTTTATATGGGTCGTTGTAAAATTTTATCAGATCCTTACCCCATCCGATCCAGATCGGTTGCCGGGAATCGAGCATAATTCGAATGCAGGTGCGGAGGCTGTGCGGCCATGTTTCGACCGGTCCGAGTGAAGTTTTGGACCAGTTGAATTCTCTGATGCGTTGTCCCATTTCACCGCCTCCCTGGAGGAATTCCGGCATGGATTTTTTTGAATTGGCTGGCGGGTTTGTTGGCATATAACGGTTGCGGAAATTAAATAATAAAAATCATTCCATGAAGCGGCAGGCCGCAACAATTATCGAGAGCAGTTGTAATGATTATACATGAAATAGATATTATGAAAAAAAGAATATTGGTAGCGGGGGGCACGGGCGATCTGGGTGGCAGGCTGGTAAAGGCTCTGATAAAAAAGGAAGCTGAAGTGGTTGCGATAGTTCGTTTAAACAGCGAAAAGGAAAAAGTTGCTAAGATTAAACAGTTGGGTGCAGAAGTGATAGAGGTTGATATGTCCTCTCTGTCGGACCTTACAATGGCTTGTCAGAATGTGAGTTGTGTGGTCTCTGCGCTGGCTGGTCTACGCGATGTGATTGTAGAAACACAGTCTTTGTTGCTCGACGCAGCGTTGTCGGCCGGGGTGCCGAGATTCATTCCTTCTGACTATGCTTCGGATTTTACGCGATTGCCCGAAGGGGAGAACAGAAATTTTGATCTCAGAAAGGAATTCCATAAGAAACTCGATGCGTCTTCGATTGCCGCAACATCCATTATGAATGGTGCTTTTGCCGACATACTTTTCTACAAT
>JACMLD010000416.1 GCA_014379785.1 Chitinophagaceae bacterium | reverse complement strand
TGTTTTTCCACAATTACTTTCATGACGGTTAGAATAATTCAGAACCCTCAAAAGTAATGTAAACAAGTTGGATTTTTATTTTGATCTGAATCAAATTAGGGGTTTTCTCCTGTTGATTATCAACCTCGCCGGTCAATAAATTTCTGTGGTTTTCTTCCCGCTTCCGAGAATTGCAAATTTTGCATTTCAGCAGTCGAAATATACTTTATATGAGGGCTTACACGCAGTTTAGCCTGCAGGTATGCCCTGATTCTGCGATCACTCTCTTCGGATTCTGTTTTTGGCAGGAGATGGAGCAGGACTTCATCCATTCCGATATCATTGCTGTAAACTTCGGCCACGTAGTCCGAAACGTCACTCATATCGTTGAGAAGGTCGAAAAGTGCCGGGGGGTACAGTGTGGTTCCCTTGTATTTGATCATCTGCTTTTTTCGTCCCACTACCGGGGAAAGGCGCATGGTGTTTCTTCCGCATTTGCAGGGTTCATCTTCAAAGGTGCAGATATCACCCGTTTTATATCTGAGTAGTGGCATGCCCTCAACGCCAAGGGTGGTGATGGTGACTTCGCCGGGCTGGCCCGCAGCTACCTGACGATCGTCCTCATCCAGTAGTTCCAGGATCAGCAGTTCGGGATTGTGGTGTCCGCCACGACCTTCCGAGCATTCGGTAAATGCAGTCTGCATTTCGGTGCTCGCATAGGTTGAGAACAGCTGTATGTCCCAGGCTTCTGTGATTTTTTTGCCGAGAATATTGGGTGTGAAATCGGCATTCCGGATATTCTCGCCGATACAAATTGCTTTTTTTACAGACGAACTGTTGGGGTCGATACCATTTTCGCGTGCGTATTGTATCAGTTTCAGGATGAAGGAAGGCACCGCAACGATGGCAGTGGGCTTTATCCTCAGAATCGTTTGCCATTGCAGAGATGGCACGCCGGGTCCCAGTCTGATAATCCCTGCCCCCAGTTTTCTGATACCGGCATAATAGGCCATGCCCGCCATAAACTGCCTGTCGAGCGTTAGCATCAGCTGATAAATATCGTCGGATTTTCCTCCGGCGCAGATAAAAGAACTGTATTCGTTATAGGCGAGCCTCTGTAAATCAAGCTCCGTAAGGGCAACCGTCACGGGTGCGCCAAGGGTACCCGACGTAGATGTGTATTCTATGATTTTGTTGGATGGCACACAGAGAAAATCGTCATTCCGCTCCTGCAAGTCCTCTTTTGACGTAGTGGGAATCTTAACCAGGTCAGCGACTGTTGCCACCGTTGCCAGGTCGACACCGAGAAATTTTTCCTTGTAAAATGGAGAATGGAGATGCAGATAGCTGATCGCCTGCATCAGGCGCTGGTTTTGAAACGCATCTATAAAAGACCGCTTCTGAAAGGAGGTGGAGGTATAAAATTCCATAACCAAATTTAAGAATCCTAATCCGATTCTATCACCACAAAAGCAACCGCCATTTTATCGAGATGCGAAAGGGAGACCATGATCCTTTTTATCCTGAATGTATTCATAAGATCGTATGTGCCTTGCCGTAAGTACAGTTCGGGCTTTCCCTTTTCGTCATTTATAATTTCAACTTCGTTGAATGCGCTGCCATTCACCCATCCGGTTCCCAAAGCTTTAAAAAATGCTTCTTTGGCTGCAAACCGGGCTGCATAGTGCTGATACTTGTTGGTTTTGGTTTCGCAATAAGCGATTTCGGCCGGAGAAAAAACAAGTTCACGAAAACCGCTCTCCTTGCGGATTTTGGACTCCACACGCTCTACTTCGATCATATCGGTTCCAATTCCCCTTATCATCATTTACCGGATTTCCTCATTGCATTTTTGAATCTGGTTTTTGATATGGTCCTCTTCTTTTTTTGTTGCTATCACTTTTGTAAGCGCAGTTTTATAAAATGCCAGTGCGGCGGGGTATTGTCTTTTTCTGAACATATAGTCGCCAGCCAGTACATAGGTATGATAATATTCCGGATTACTGGCGACCAGGCTGTCGGTATCGACATCGCCCTTGTCGATCAAACGCTGTTTGAAAACCCTGAACCTGCTGTATTTTCTGTATTCCTCTGAAACAAGAAAAGAATCTGCCGGAACGGTGAGTCCCTGCTCATTTATCTCCTGGTTCTTTTTCATACCCGCCAGCTGAAAAACTTTGTTGAGGTCGTAGGCGATGTATTCGCCCAGCTGCCATGGAGAAGTTGAAATCCAGACCAGCCTCTTCTTTGGTTCGAACACCACTGAGTGATGTGCGAGCAGCTGATTGATGGATTTTTCGTTACCTAATCCGATGTCGCTGTTGTGCAGACCACCCTTGTCGCGCAATAGCCGGATGGTTTTGTCAATTGTATTTGTGCCACTGGTGTCTATCAGCTCCATCACCCGCTCGTAGCGGTATGGAGAGGCGCTTTCCTGTACCTGTTCCTGGTTGTCTTTTGACGGGCCGAGCTGCCCGCTCTGGAAGTGATTGGAACAAACGATGAATTTTTTATTCGGGTCGTAAACATCCAGTTGCTCAGGTGTTTTTTCAATGATGATCGCCTTATTGTCTTCAGCTGATCCTACCAGGAATGATTCCGATACGAACATCTTGCGCTTCTTCGCAATCGCAAGTGCCTCGCTGATATTTTTTGAATACTGCAGAATTTCTCTCGCCACCAGAGACACTGGTGTGGCGGATCCCGAGGGCACACTGGTTTTTGCAGCATTGATGGTTACAGTAAGACCTTTCTCATTCATCCCTGAAACCGCCCCGATAAATCCACCCCAGGTAATGGTCATGAACTTATACCCTTCAGACGGCTTTACAAAAGCCACAATTTTGTCTTCTGCAAATTTATCGCCCACAAAAAAATCAAAGTTCCTTCCGATGATCATATTGCTGTCTTCCGGATTTCCCCAGGTGCCGAATGAGGTGCAACCCACCAGTGCCATGCTTTGCAGGGCGTGACCAATGTCATGTGCCGCATGGTAATTCAGCATACGCTGATAATTGGATCCTACATAATCATATTTGTCGGAGGCGGCATTGGATACTCCATAAACTTCCTCCTTGTATTCCTGCGGTACATTTTCTGCGAGGTTGCGGTTGAACCAGCCAATAAAATATTTCAGGAAATGTCTGTAGAAATTAGAAGGGATCATTTTATTGATCTGGTCATTGAAATGATCTTCCTGCCGCTGTACGAGTTCGGCTGTCAGTTTTCCGTTAATCACACCTCTTTCAAAAGGTTTTCCTTCCACATACAATTCATACAAACCGCTTTTACTCTGACGAAACCAGCTGTTGTTCAATGTGTATAAGCCTTTTTCCGGTTCAGATCTTTTCAGATCCAGACTCGATTTGTCTGCAACCTGTGGTGGGCGCTCGATTGCAACGATCGCCAGGTAGATAAATCCGATCAGGATCAGACCAAAAAAAATACCCAGTATCCAGAGTACTACGCGAAAAAACTTTCTCATTCTACGCATTTCTTATCTTTTCTACCAACACTTCCAGATCTGTAAAAGACGAGCAGGTTACGAGCGCACTGATGGTAACACCAAGTATACCATGCAGCACCAGGTTTTGCCCGGTCAGGTACAGATTCGGAATCTTTGTTCTGGGTGAAATAAATGTTTTTAAAGGATCACGATAGTCTTTCATAATTCCATAAAGTGAACCATCTGCATTGCCGATATAGTCACGGTACGACAAAGGAGTGGCCACATAATATTTTTCTATACAGTTTCTGAGGCCCGGGAAGCGCTTCTCGGCCATGTCAAGCAGTTTTTCAGCCTTCCTAATCTTAAATGCCTCATAGTCTTCTCCACGATCTTCGATATTTGAAGTGGTGTTGAAACTATCTTTCCATTTTGCCACATCATTATAGTCCATATAGGTGAGCAAGCTCAATGCTTCTGCGTATTCAGTAGACTTTGAATTAGCAGAAAGAAAAAATGCATAGTTGCGCGGCCAGCTGTCCTCATCATATTTCCATCCGTTCCAAACCGCATCATCATCCCCGTGATAGTAATAGTTGTGTTTGAAATAAGGGAAGCAGTCTTTTTTGAGGACCGCATTGATGGTAAATGAAGAAATGGTATTCTCGAGACTGTTCAGGCGCTTTCGATACACATTTCTGATCAGATGTGAGTCAGTCATGGCAAGGGTCTGCGCAGGATGTATATTGCTGATAAAATGTTTCGCATAGAGTTTTTGTCCATCTGCCAGCACCACATGTGTTATCAGATCATTCTCCGCGACGATTGATTTTACTTCAGCGTTTCGAATGATATCGCCACCATACTCTCTTATTTTCTGCACCAGAATTTTTCCAATCTGTGATCCGCCGTCCACACATTTCCAGCTGCTTTCAATATAACTGTTGATCACGAGTGCATGCACATAGAAAGGTGTTTTGTCAGGCACACCTGCATAAAGTGCATTGTTGCCAGCGAGTACTTCCTGTAGCCTTTTGTTTTTCGTGATGGATTCGATGAATCCTTTTGTATCGATTTCAAGGACATCGGCCTTTTCTTTCATCCCTTCTCCGATACGAAGATTGTAGAGTGGAAATTTGTTGCAGACTTCTTTTATCCTGTCACAGTAGGTTCTGATTGCAGCTTCCTCTTCAGGAAACATTTCTACCAGGCGACTGATAAAATGATCATAACCCTGAGCCATTGGATACTCTTTTTCATCTCCTTCAAAAATGATCTTGTCGAAGGCGTTTTCATCCATCCGCTGAAGCTTCAGCTTGTCCATCAGCCCCAGGTATTTGAAAATCTGGTAAAGGTTCTGGCCTTTTTCGAGCCCGCCGATATAATGAACACCTGAATCGAAGATTACTTTATCGCGCGAAAAGGTCTGCAGGCAACCGCCGACCTGTTTGTTTTTTTCAACCAGCAGCACCTTATATCCTTCACTGCCCAGAATTGCGGCGCAGACCAGTCCGCCCAGCCCGCTTCCAATAATCAATATATCTGTTTGTTCTTTCTCTTTCACTATCCCTTTTTTATAATAAAAACAACGTTTGAGGTAAACTTAGTGTTGTCCATTTCCACGCATTCTACATTTTTTTCTGACGCAATGCCTTTTATGAGGCTCGCGGAGATAAAATTCAATCCTTTTCCCGAAGTTTTATTAAATGCAAATATCCGGGTGGAAAACAGTTCAGTAAGCTTTGTTCCTTTATGCCTTTTTTCGAGGTCCTTGTTGCCGTCTCTTATGATAAGTATGCCGCCGGTATGCAGAGAGTCGATACATTTTTCTACCACCTTTTTCTGCTCGTCCTCCTGAAGATAATGCAGCACATCGCTCATGATAATGCAATCGTAGGTTTCGAAGTCAAATGAAAGCAGGTCGGAATGAATGAACCGGATGTGTTCATTTTTACTGAATGAATGGTTGGCGGTCGCAATCTTCTGTTCGTCATAATCGACGCCAGTGATATCGCGGCCGTTTGCCGCAAAATGGAGCATATAGGGCATGAAGCCGTAGCCACAGCCCAGGTCCAGAATTTTGCCGGAGCGCGGGACAAGATTATGAAAGAAAACATAGTTGTTTTCGAGGCGGAGCTTGACGCGCATGTACCACTCCAGTATCGGGCCCTTGTAAATAAAGTT
>JACMLD010000415.1 GCA_014379785.1 Chitinophagaceae bacterium | reverse complement strand
GATTTCTTTGAATGGACTCCACAGGTATCTGAAAAGCATTGCATCGAGGTTCCATTCTTTAACCGAAAGTATATAAAGGGAGTTGCTGATTTTTCTGAAACCTGTATTTACTTTTTTCGGGGCAGAAGGATCAAAATGATAAAACTGATTATGGACCAGGTAACTCAGGACTGAAGGCGACACCAGCAACTGCCAGGTCCTCAGAAACGCGTTTGCAGAAAAATGCACCAGAGCCAGTAAATGAAGACCCAGCGCAATTTCAACAAAGATCAGTCCTATCTGCACCACCGAAGCGTATGCAATCTGCGTTTTTACGGTCGACTGAACACGGGTGATGTAAGCTGCAATAATACTGGTAGTAATCCCTACTATTCCGATCGCTATCCTGATGCCTGTCATGTTTTCCCAAAAAGGAAAGGTGCGCAGCAAAAGAAAAACACCAATGTGAACAGACAGTGAACCATAAAATATTGCGCTCGAGCTGGTTGGTCCTTCCATTGCACGTGGCAGCCAGGAGGAGAAAGGGAATTGCGCCGACTTTGCCGCTGCTGCAATGAGGAACGCAACTGCTATCAACGCGCCCATACCCGGATGCAGAGTCAGCTTGTCGGTAAGGAAGACAGGATCAGCCATTTTTACAAAGCTGATATTCTCATGCCAGAAATGATGACTGAGCCACATGGCCAGCAAGAGACATACATCACTCATTCTGTAAAGCGATATCACTTTCATGGCATTCTTAACCGGCAGATAACGGTCACGGTAAAACGAAATAAGTAAAAAAGAAGATATGCCAAGGAACTCCCAACCGATGAAAAGCGTTTCAAAATTGCCGGAGAAAATGACAATATTATATCCTGTAAAAAACAGAAGGATATTATTGAAAAATCTCTTGAAACCTTCTTCACGGTGGAGGTAAAAACGACTGAATACTGCAACCGATGCACAAAGTAAGGCGCCAACTACAGCAAAAACCGCCGTGGTTTTATCAAAAAAGAAATTGATAAATATTTCGAAGTTCGTGGTTTTATACAAGGTCGCATGTCTTACATCGAGCACATCAGCCCCATTAAAAAGCCAAGCTGCAACAAAAACGAGCAATCCCAGAAGCTGAAGAGAGATCGTTGCAATTGCCAGCGTTGCAATGACATTTTCCTTTTTCCGCGGAATCATCAGACTAAGGAAAAACCCGGCAATCGGCAAAATGATAAAAAGCTGCAGGTAGATTGACATAGTCTCTTAGTTGATTAAATAAACCGGTAGATTTTCGCGGGTTGCATCCAGGATATGATTTGTTTCCATCTCCTTTGCCGATTCGATGAGACGATGTATGTCGCCTACCTGACCAGGTTTCTCACCAAGGGTTTTATAATGGATAAACTCTCCGCCCTGGAAATAATAAAATTTACCGTTTTCGGGATTCACCGAAACAAGGTGCACCCACTCATTGATAAACCACTGATACATTTCCGGTACCGATTGAATTGTCCTCAACACTATCTCGGGAAAGTGCTCGACGATGATCAATAGCCTCACAGGGTCGTGCACTTCAATCATCTGTACAGGCAGTCCCGGACGAAGATCACCATCACTGCTGTTGGCAACGCCAAACAAACCCATCACATTGTGAGGCAGCTTTGTACCGGCGCCAAGTTTATGATTGTCGACCCTCGAAAAATAGTACTCGAGATTTATTCCTCCGCAAACCGGCCCCAATGGCTTCATCAAACCAGTGAGTAATTTGCCTTCCCGATCCGTGCGGTAATCGTATGAATTGAGGAATGCCCGCCTGTCGAGAAACACCGATTTTGTCAGTCCTCTTCTGCCAACGATACAAAGCGTGTTGGTGCCATGACCTAGCTCCGGCCTCGGTTCAAAAAGTGAAACTGATCGATCGAGTATCGCCTTTCTGATTTTACGGATGCTCATCTTTGAACTGATGGATGCAAATCTTCTCGACCTTTCTTTTGCGTTGAGGTCAAGTGCCTTTTCAAATGAGTCGGCATTCCTAAGATGTCTCTCTGTATTGGCAGTCGTGAGAATGGATTCGTCGTAAAATGCGATCTGATCGCCGGCGGTATCATGCAAAGCTCCTACAAACTGCGTCTCAGCCGGAATGTGGATTCCTTTCTTTGCGAGCAGCTCCCTCACCTTTGGATGATTTATCATAAAGGCCATCACCCTCGCATTGACAGAACCGGGTCTTCCGCTGCAGGCGCCGCAGTCGTGCGCACCATGGTGCGGGTTGTTTGCACTGCTCGAACCATGGGCAATGATATACACCACTGGTGCGAAGGTTTTTATCATACCAATACCTCTGAGTAAGGATTCTGCCCTTGCTGCCATCTCTTCTATCGTAAATCCTACCTGTAAACCGTTTTCAAGTGGCGCGGCCGGATCATTTTCGATTGTCAGCTTCGACTCCTTGCGCATATGCGAAAATGCGTTTGATATAGCCGGACTCATAACGGGTTTGAAAAGATTGAGAAACAGTCTGATTCCGGACCATGTCCCCATGATAAAGTTGAGCAGGAAGCCTGCCACAAAGCCATGACTTTTATTTGAATAAAGCAGGTCGTGTTTGCGTTCTCCTTTCACTTCAAATTCCTTGATCAGAAATTTTGGGGTCACAGGTTGCGGACATAGCTTATCGTAAAACTTTCCGTTTTCTGGTTGAAAGAAAAACTCTACCGAGAAAAATCCGGGTGTACCGAAGGTTTCACAGTTGGGATCGGTCTGCTCGATATGCCGGCGCAGCGAGCACTCCCTTTCATCTATGCAAAACATTGCCTGAAACTCAGGTGTCGCTGTGTTGTGCACTGGACCTTCTGCCTGCGAAATTCCCGTAAGTACTTCGTCGTAATAACTCCATTCAAATGCATCCTGCCAGAGTGATAAAACTTCGTTCAATTCATCCTGCACATGGTCTGCGAAGAGGTTCACCGGCGGCCTGGTCAGGTAATGCGACAAAGGTTTCCAATTGTCTTTAAAAAGATGACTGATGGTGTCCAGTTCCAGGAAGAGTTCAAAAATGATAAACTCTTTCAGCGAAATCTTACGGTAGTCGAGCAGCGACTGAGGCTGGTCTTCCACGGCAGAGGCCATGCCTGACCATCCCCGGTGAGTAAACTGCTGGTCGAAAAGATATTGTTCGAAATAGTTTTCGTCTCCTACAATCATTTTCAGCAGGTCATGCAATCCCGTCTTTCCACTCAGGAAGAGTTCGCGTACTTTTCTTGTTTTAAAAAAACTGGAGAAACTGTCTGCTTCCAATGCGCGTACGGATGATAAAAATCCGTTGCCATCGGCAGGAAATTGCCACATCGCAATGCCCTGATCGAGGTAGCTGCAAACGATTCTGAAAAGCAACGGCTGAATCTGATTGTCGAGATCTGTTTTAAAGATTCTTTTCCACTCTGATCTCAGATCTCCAATCCTTGGATGGGTTGCAGTGTCATACGGTTTACCGAGCATGCGCGGCAGCCACTCTGCTACCAGTGCTTCGCCTTTTTTCTCTTTCAACAAGCGCTCCAGTACAGGTTTTTTTATTCTTCCGATATTGTACAATTCCCTGAAATCTGCCAGTTGCAACGTTACCTGGAATCCAAACATTTTTGACGCCTTGAATATGGCATCATAAAATTTCATTTCCTGAAACGCGTGCAGGGAATTATGGTGAATAAAATCCTTTAACGGCGTCTGCGTTGGAAGAAAATGCTTCAGCTTGTGCAGCACATCATGCTCGTCAAACTTCTGTTCCCTTTGATGCCCATTCACATGATCATCCGCTGATGTGTCATTGCTGCGTATAGCAATGCCCTGAGTCTTGATTATCTTCATGGAGCCCTGTTGGTTTTACCAGTCCGTCTAAATCATCTTGTACCGTCTGAATCAAACAGGCATAAAATCGGGGGGAGGCGAAATGAGTTCGCCATAAAACGCAATGTAAATGGAAGCATCTTCCGGTTTGTGTTCTACGGAAAATATCTCCGGATGGCGGATGGGAGAATGTGGTTCGTGCAGATATTCTTCAGAAAAAGAATTGGAGCTGTTGGTAGTCTTTTCTTCTGTCGTATTGGCGAATGGATTTTCATCCTCAGCATCGTTTAGGGAGTTGGATGCATGGTCGCCCTGACCGATTTCAAATTTTTGCTGTACAGTATAAACAAATGGGGTGCTGATGGTAAGCCAGAACAATGTCAGCATCATAAGGATGCTGGACACAATAATGGATATTTTTACCGGTTTTCCATTCAATCCCATAGCTGCAAAGATACTTTAATATGCCGGCAGCTCCAAATACAGTCCCGGATGGCCACTTATCAAAAATACCCATATAATTATGTTGTGATTTGACTAGTTTTAAACCGACTAATTCCAGTGTATCATGAATGTTAAATGTTTTTTTTCAGTAGTGGTAAGTGCAGTTTGTTTCGCAGCTTGTAAGGAGAGCGGGAAAGACCAACAAAGCGGTCCGGATTTTCTGGCGGCAACCATTGATACGACCATCAGGCCGGAGAACGACTTTTTCGGATATGCGAATGGAGCATGGGTAAAGAACAACCCCATTCCTTCGGATGAAAGTGCCTGGGGAATCGGATATCTGGTCGATAAAGAAATCTACATCAGGCTTCGGAAGATAAATGAAAATGCGGTGGCGGAAAAAGCAGCAAAAGGAACCATTAGTCAGAAAATCGGGGATTTCTGGTATTCCGGAATGGACAGTGTTGAAATTGAGAAACAGGGTATCAGTCCCCTCAAGGCAGATCTTGACAAGATTGCTGCGATAAAGAACGAGACTGACCTGGTCAGGATGGCAGCGGCGCTGGAGAGGAAAGGTGTCGGTGTGTTGTTTTCAAGTTCAGTCACACAGGATGATAAGAACAGCGCATCAATGGCATTTTATCTATGGCAGGGTGGGCTTGGACTTCCGAACCGGGACTATTATTTCAACACGGATGAAAGAACAACAGGCATCAGAAAAGGCTATCAGGAATATCTTGTAAAAGTATTCCGCAGGCTTGGCCAGGACAGCCTTGCTGCTTCCGCCTCCGCAAAAGGGGTATACGATTTAGAAACACGTATGGCAAAGTCGTCGCGCAAGCTTGCGGACCTTCGCGACCCATACAAGAATTACAATAAAATGGATCTGGGCAGACTGCAAAAACTGTCGCCGAATCTCAACTGGTCGCTTTACCTCGCGGACATAGGAGTTAAAAACCTTGATTCTGTTATAGTTGGCCAGCCCGAATTTTATACGGGTCTCAACAATGAAATAAAAACTTCGGATATAGAAGTATGGAGAAATTATTTGCGGGCAAGACTTGTTACTTCCAGTGCCTCATTTCTTGACAGCAGCACATTCGCCGACCTTTTTGAATTCCGGAAATTGTTGTCCGGTGTTACGCAGCAAAGGCCGCGATGGAAACGTGTGCTGATGGCAGAAGAGGAAACGATGGGCGAAGCATTGGGTCAGCTCTTTGTGAAAGAGTATTTTAGTGAGCAGGCCAAAGAACGATATATACAACTGGTGGAAGCCATTCGCGATGCTTACCGTGAGCGAATTATAAAGCTGACCTGGATGAGCGATAGTACAAAGCAGAAGGCTTTGGTAAAACTGGCGAAGATGACAAGAAAGGTTGGCTACCCAGATAAATGGAAAGATTTCAGCAGCCTGGAAATTGATCGTGGTCCTTTTGTTTTGAATATGCAAAGAGCGAGGGAATGGTGGCATGTCTATTCAATCAACAAGCTTGGTAAACCGGTGGATCGTGATGAGTGGGAAATGAGTCCGCAAACTTATAATGCCTATTATAGTCCGAGTAACAATGAAATCGTATTGCCTGCAGGAATCTTCGTGATCCCCGGCAAACGTGATGAGGAGCTGGACGATGCGTTCGTGTATGGTTATGCCGCAGCATCCACAATCGGCCACGAAATCACGCATGGGTTCGATGACCAGGGAAGGCAATACGATGAAAAAGGAAATCTTCACAACTGGTGGCAGCCTTCGGATGAACAAAAATTCAACGAGCGTGCAAGGGCGATTATTCAACAGTATAATGAGTTCAATCCGGTCGATACGCTGCATGTAAATGGGGATGCAACACAGGGTGAGAATATCGCTGACCTGGGTGGATTACTCCTGGGTCTCGACGCATTCAAAAAGACCGAGTCGTTTAAAAAGGGGGAAAAAATCGGGGGCCTCACTCCTCTTCAGCGTTATTTTCTGGGGTATACTTATGGATGGATGTACGATACAAAAAAAGAATCACTGGCTCAGCAGGTGATGACGGATGTTCATTCGCCCGCGCGCGAGCGTGTGAATGGGCCGATGGTCAACATTCCGGAATTTTATGAAGCGTTTGGGATTAAATCTGGCAGCCCGATGTACAGGGCGGATTCTTTAAGGGTGAATATTTGGTAAGGGGAGGGAAGAAAGTTGGTAGTTGGTGGTTTATAGTTTGTAGAGGCACTCGGAGTGTCGGTCATTTCGACCGAGCGCAGCGAGCGGAGAAATCCCCAGCTATTACTCCGAAGTAACGGCTGGGGATTTCTCCACCCGGTCCCTGCGGGACGGAGTCGAAATGACCGTACCCAATATTTATATCACCGTGATCCCTAATCCCGGCGCGTCGCTCACAAATACTCTTCCATTTTCGTAGCGGAGCCCGGTAGCAAGGTCCTCTGCGAGCAGCAGCGGGCCGTCCATGTCAATAAAATCGACGGATGGTGCCAGGTGTGCGATCGCAGCTGACCCGATGGTGCTTTCATTCATACATCCGATCATCACCTGCATTCCGAGCGATTTTGCTTTCGATATCATCCGGCGCGCGGGAGTGATACCGCTGCATTTTGTGAGCTTGATATTGACGCCGTGAAAATGGTGGTGGCATTTTTCTACATCTGATTCATGCACGCAGGCTTCATCGGCAAAAAGTGGCAATACAGATTTGTCGAAAAGTATTTTCATTCCTTCCCAATTTTCTTTGGCGAGCGGTTGCTCTACGAGTTCAACACCAAGATCTTTGAGAACCGGAATGATTTCGAGCGCTTCGTCTAGTGTCCAGCCCGCATTTGCATCTACTCTGAACACTGCGTCGGTTTCTTTGCGGAGCGCTTCCATTATCGGGATGTCTTCTTTTGTCCCCAATTTGACCTTATAGATCGGCCAGGGCTTTTCTTTCATCTTTGAAACCATCTTTTCGATGCTGTCGATACCGATGGTATAATCCGTCATCGGTGTTTTACTTATGTCAAATCCCCATAATTTATGAAGTGGTTGACGGCGGATCTTTCCATAGATGTCCCATGCTGCGATGTCAAGCGCGCAGACAAGAAAGGAATTCTTCGGAAAAGCATGATGCAAATAGTGCCAGTATCTTTCGGGATCCTGAAAAGCATATTTTTAAATCAGCATCTTCTTTGCCTCGATATCCGCTATCATCTTTTCGACAGGGATATCATAGTATGCGATTGCAGGAGCTTCTCCATAACCTTTCAGTCCATTGAAATCAAGTTCAACAAAAAGGCCGGGCTGGTGCGTTTTTGTTCCTTTCGAGATCGTAAACGGGTGGACGAACGGAAGGCTGTATGATTTGTAGGTCAGTTTCATTGTTACTTTTTTTTCATTCCCCCATGCTCCATGACTATCTCCCACTCTTCATCTGATACCTTCCCGACACTCAGCCTGCCGAGTCTGACTATATCCATATTTGCGAGTCGCTTGTCTGCCTTTATGGTGTTGAGCGAGACAGGGTTCTTTATTTTTTTAAATGGCTTGAGGTTGACCACTACCCATGCCTTATCGTCGGTAGATGGATCCTGATAAGCTTCCTTTGAAACTTTTGCTATCCCTACTACTTCGAGTCCTTCGTTGCTATGATAATAAAGAACCTCATCACCTTTTTTCATGGCCTGAAGGTTGTTTCTTGCCGCATAGTTCCGAACGCCTTCCCATACCGTTTCCTTGTCCTTTTCAAACTGATCCCAACTGTATTTAAACGGTTCGGATTTCACGAGCCAGTATGCCATGTCCAATGATTTGATGGATGCAAAAATATCTGATGTTTTATGATGGCTTAAAAAAAAGAAATCTTTTTCAATCCAAAACCCTTGCAGCTGCCGTATCTGCAACCGTTGATTACATGTAATAATAACGGCTGAACGATTACCTCTTTTTTAAAACAAATCATTAAACAAAAACAAACATATATGAAACTTAGAAACTTTTCAGGTGTATTTCTCGCAGGAATATTATTTTTTAGCGCAGCGAATGCTCAGGAAAAAACCGTAACGGTTGGTGGAGCAGCAATGTATCCTTCAAAAAATATCGTAGAAAACGCAGTTAATTCAAAAGAGCATACCACACTGGTTGCCGCTGTAAAGGCTGCCGGTCTGGTGGAAACACTTTCCAGTGCGGGACCTTTCACCGTATTTGCTCCGACAAATGCCGCTTTTGAAATGCTTCCTGCCGGAACGGTAGAAAGTCTTGTGAAACCGGAAAACAAAGCAACTCTGACGACAGTACTCACGTATCATGTTGTTGCAGGAAAATTTGATTCAAAGGCTGTTGCAGCGATGATAAAAGCGGGAAATGGCAAAGCAGAAATCAAAACAGTGAGTGGTGGTACCCTGGTTGCCACAATGGAAGGCAGTAAGCTGGTTCTTACAGATGCCAAAGGCGGAAAATCTGTGGTGACGATTGCAAATGTTTATCAGAGCAATGGTGTCATCCATGTAATAGATCATGTATTGCTACCGCAATAAAACGGTTGGTGTATAGTGGGATTTTTCAAGGCCGGCTTTTTCCAAAGCTGGCCTTTTTAGTTAAAAGAGGGTAGTTTAAAGTGGAAAGGGGGAGAGAAGAAGTTGGTAGTTGGTAGTTTATAGTTTGTAGTAGGTCCCTGAGAGTTTGTCATGCAGAGCGCAGCCGAGGCATCCCCAACCGGAACTCGGAGTAATAGCTGGGGATGCCTCGGCTTCGCTCGACATGACGTATACAATTTCGCAGCCACGATAAACCATAAACTACCAACTACCAACTTTCTCCCCTCCCCTTTTTTTAAAACTTCGGGCATCCCATATTCCCTCTCCTGCCGCGACTGAAACCATCCCCGCGATTCGTATTCAAACCAATGCTCATCGTTATTCCACTGAAATAATACCAGTCTTTGAACTTCACCCCACCCCTTGTGGCGAATTCGCCGGGATAAGGCTGACTGTTTTTTTCTTCTCCGCGATATGCCAGCTCAACTGCTTTCGGGCCGCGCTCTGCTGCGAGTATTGCTGCGTCTACATATGTGCTGCTTACGTCATC
>JACMLD010000414.1 GCA_014379785.1 Chitinophagaceae bacterium | reverse complement strand
TATCGCTTCCAGAAGGTTGTTGAAATAACCACTCCATGAAATAGCCACCACAATGTTTCCGATAGCATATTCAAGTATGAGGGCCCAGCCAATGATCCACGCTATGATTTCGCCAAATGAAACATACGCGTATGTGTAAGCGCTGCCTGCGATTGGTACCCTGCTGGCGAACTCCGCATAGCAGAGCGCAGAAAACCCGCAGGTGATGGCTGTAATTACAAAGAGAAGGGAAATGCCCGGTCCTCCATCGAAAGACGCTTTGCCGATGGTAGAAAATACACCGGCTCCCACAACGGCTGCAATGCCCATAAATGTGAGGTCTTTGGCCGTCAGAATTCTTTTCAATCCACCATCTTTGGTGCCATGACCGTCGTCAAATCCTTCTTTTGCGTCTCTTACAATTTTTTCGATGGACTTTTTGCGGAAAAGTGATTTTGACATCCGGGGTTGATTGTTTGAAGCCGGAAGTTAGGAAAAATAGGAATGATTAGTGAGCCCGGGTCATGAGATAATTGGCCAGGGTGGACAACGGTTGTTTACGGGATGAGATCACCGCAATGTCTTCCAGATTTTGCATGGCGGAGGCCATGTATTTTTCTTTGAGATCGACCGCCCATTTATCTACAGCTGTTTCCTGAAAAAGTCGCACCACTTTTTCGACCTTATCGGGATTATTGGAATTCAGCAATTCCTTTAGATGAGACTGCTGTGTGGAATTTCCCGCTTCCAGGGCATGGATGAGGAGAAATGTTTTTTTATTGGCGATGATGTCACCACCTTTTTGTTTTCCAAATTTTTCGGGGTCCCCAAATGCATCGAGGTAATCGTCCTGCACCTGGAAGGCGATGCCAAGGTTTTTTCCGAACTCATAAATGAGTTGCTGATTGCCGAGACCCGCGCCGCCAAGGATGGCGCCCATTTTGAGACTCGATGCCAGCAGCACAGAAGTTTTGAGTTCAATCATCTTCAGGTATTCATCGAGGTGAACATTGTCTTTCTTTTCAAAATCCATATCGAGCTGCTGGCCCTCGCATACCTCTCTCGCTGTTTTATTAAAATGATGAATTATTTTTCGCGAGTAACTGTTGTTGATTTTGTTGAGGTAGTCGTATGCGGCTACCAGCATGACATCGCCTGCGAGCAAGGCAGTGGAAGATCCGTATTTTTCGTGGACAGTCTGCATACCGCGGCGGAGCGGTGCCTTGTCCATGATATCGTCGTGTATGAGCGTAAAATTGTGAAACAACTCAATAGCAGCTGCAACATGGAAGGCATCGGGATTGATTTCTTCAAACAGTTCGTTGCCCATCAGGCATAGAACGGGTCTGATGCGCTTTCCTCCCAGTGTCAGGAAATAGTTGTTGGGTTCGTACAGTGATGCGGGATGCGCCGGAAAATGCGGAACCTCAAATTTTTCTTTGAACTGCAGCGCCAATTCTTCGAATGAATACATGTATAGTTATTGATAGACGAAAGTACCGATTTTGAAATCAAAAATTTGTTACCATTGCAGTGAACAAATAGGATACAAATGAAACGCCTGCTCGGTTCTCTGGTCTTTGCGTTGTTTTTTATTTTTCCTGCGTCCGCGCAAAATGGCATCGTGGTTTTCCAGACAGATTTTGGATTAAAAGATGGCGCAGTGTCTGCCATGAAAGGTGTTGCGATGGGGGTATCTCCTGCGCTGAAGTTGTTTGATCTCAGCCACGAGATTCCTCCCTACAATATATGGGAAGCTTCGTATCGCCTGTATCAGACAGCTGATTACTGGCCGAAGGGGACTGTTTTTGTTTCCGTAGTGGATCCGGGCGTTGGCACGTCGAGGAAGTCGGTGGTAGTTCAGACAAAAGACGGAAATTTTTTTGTGGGACCGGACAACGGCAGTTTTACGTTGATAGCAGAAACTATGGGGATTAAAGAAGTGAGAGAGATTGATGAAACGGTTAACCGAAGGCCTGGTTCAGGTGGATCCTATACTTTTCATGGCCGCGATGTATATGTATATACGGCTGCGCGACTGGCAGCAGGCAAGATCCGGTTTGAACAGGTTGGGAGATTGCTGTCCCGAAAAGTGGAAATGATCGGATATCAGAAGCCTTCACTGGAAAATGGAACCATTAAAGGGAATATTCCGATTCTCGATAT
>JACMLD010000413.1 GCA_014379785.1 Chitinophagaceae bacterium | reverse complement strand
TGTTGCCGGGCTGGCGTCTCTGTATTCAGCAAGTTTTTTGTCGGCGCGGCGGAGGATAGAATTTTCTTCTCTCACTTCGCGAAGCGTAACAATCTGACCAGCTTTCAGTTTTCCGCTGTCACCTGGCTCTGTAACAACTTTCTTATCGAATATGAAATCGTTCTCTTCGATGAATTCGAATTTGTCGACTGTATCTTCTTCGAGGAACTTGGTGTCACCCGGGTCAACAATTTCTACTTTTTTCATCATCTGGCGAACGATCACTTCAATGTGCTTGTCGTTGATCTTCACACCCTGCAAACGGTATACTTCCTGAATTTCATTCACTACATATTCCTGTACTGCGAACGGACCCTTGATAGAAAGGATATCGCCCGGAGCAACCTGACCGTCACTCAGTGAAGTACCGGCTTTTACAAAGTCACCATCCTGTGCCAGGATCTGGCGTGTCAGTGGGACAAGGTATTTCTTAACCACGCCGTCTTTTGCTTCGATGACGATCTCACGGTTACCACGTTTGATGGCACCGAAAGTGATAACGCCGTCGATTTCTGATACGATGGCAGGATTTGCAGGATTACGCGCTTCGAAAAGCTCGGTTACCCTTGGAAGACCACCCGTGATATCTCTCAGCTTACCGAGTACACGTGGAATTTTTACCAGCACCTTTCCTGCTTTCACCTCGTCACCATGTTCCATGGCGATGTGGCTACCTACCGGAAGGTTATAAGATTTGATTTCCTTTCCTTCAACAAGGATAGAAGGAATTTTGGTTTTATCTTTTGTTTCGATAACTACTTTTTCGCGGTGACCTGTTTGTTCGTCAGCCTCGTCGCGGTAAGTGATGCCTTCGAGAACGTTTTCAAATTTCACTGTACCTGCAATTTCCGCAACGATAACGTTGTTGAACGGATCCCATGTACAGATAACTTCGCCCTTGGTTACTTTTTGTCCGTCTTTTACATTGAGCGTAGCTCCGTAAGGGACGTTATTGGTAATAAGGAGTCGGTCGTTTTTGATGTCCATGATTCTCACTTCACCGGTACGGCCGATAACAACCTGCACTTTTTCGCCTTCGCTGTTTTCGACTGTAACAGTTCTAAGTCCGTCGAACTGAATGGTACCGTCGAATTTCGCCATGAGCGTAGATTCAACTGAAGCAGAACCCGCAACACCACCCACGTGGAAGGTACGGAGGGTAAGCTGTGTACCTGGTTCACCGATTGACTGGGCAGCGATGATTCCGACTGCATCTCCGCGTTGTGCGGTATAACCTGTCGCCAGGTTTTTACCGTAGCAGCGTACGCAGACGCCACGCTTGCTTTCGCATGTAAGTACAGAACGGATTTCGATGCTTTCGATACCAGAATCTTCAAGTGCCTGACCGCTGTCTTCGGTGATTTGCTGACCGGCTGAAACCAGTAACTGGTCGCTCAGCGGATGATATACATCATGCAGTGAGGTACGGCCAACGATTCTGTCTACCAGTGGTTCAACGATATCTTCATTGTCTTTCAGTGCACTTGTGGCGATGCCGCGAAGTGTACCGCAATCTTCTTCTGTAATTACAACATCCTGGGCAACGTCTACGAGACGTCTTGTGAGATAACCGGCATCGGCCGTTTTAAGGGCAGTATCCGCAAGACCTTTACGCGCACCGTGGGTAGAGATAAAGTAATCCAATACGTTCAGTCCGCCTTTGAAGTTGGAAAGGATTGGGTTTTCGATGATCTCAGAACCTGTGCTGCCGCTCTTTCTTGGTTTGGCCATCAGACCTCTGATACCTGCAAGCTGCTTGATCTGCTGCTTGCTACCTCTCGCTCCACTGTCGAGCATCATGTACACGGCGTTGAAGCCCTGTTTGTCATTTGCCAGTTCGCGTATGAGCGTCTCCGTTATACGCGTATCGACTCTTGACCAGATGTCAACGATCTGGTTGTAACGTTCGTTGTTTGTGATGAGACCCATATTGTAGTTGTCCCATACTTCATCCACTTCAACCTTGGCGTTGTCGAGCAACTGCGTTTTCAGATCCGGGATGATCAGGTCATTCACGTTGAATGAAAGTCCACCCTGGAAGGCAGTGCGGAATCCAAGTTGTTTGATATCGTCCAGGAACTTTGCAGTTTTTGGAACGTTGGTGATAGTTGTGATGTCACCGATGATTTCGCGGAGTGATTTTTTTGTCAGCAGCGCGTTTACAAATCCAACTTCTTTCGGAACCATCTGGTTGAAGATGACACGGCCGACAGTTGTTTCGATGAGTTTTTTGGAAAGCTGACCATCTTCGCGGACATTGGTTTTCACCTTTATCCATGCGTGCATGTCAATTTTCTTTTCATTGTAGGCAATGATTACTTCTTCAGCACTGTAGAAGGACATGCCTTCTCCGCGTACTTTTTCTGCTTCAGTAGATTTCTTGCCTTTTGTGATATAATACAGACCGAGTACCATGTCCTGTGAAGGAAGGGTGATCGGCGTACCGTTCTGTGGGTTGAGGATGTTGTGTGATGAAAGCATCAGCAACTGGGCTTCCAGAACTGCCGCGTGACTCAGCGGTACGTGAACCGCCATCTGGTCACCGTCAAAGTCAGCGTTGAAGGCAGTACACACCAGCGGGTGAAGCTGGATGGCTTTTCCTTCTACGAGTTTTGGCTGGAATGCCTGGATTGACAAACGGTGAAGCGTTGGGGCACGGTTTAGCATGACCGGGTGACCTTTGAGAATGTTCTCAAGGATATCCCATACAATCGCTTCTTTTTTATCAACCAGTTTACGCGCGCTCTTTACCGTTTTCACAATACCTCTTTCGATGAGCTTGCGGATAATAAATGGTTTGAAAAGCTCTGCTGCCATGTCTTTTGGAAGACCGCATTCGTGGAGTTTCAGCTCAGGTCCTACTACGATTACAGAACGTCCGGAGTAATCCACACGTTTACCGAGAAGGTTCTGACGGAAACGACCCTGCTTTCCTTTCAATACATCGCTCAGTGATTTCAATGCACGTCCGCCTTCTGCTTTTACAGCATTTGATTTACGTGAGTTATCGAAAAGACTGTCGATTGCTTCCTGCAGCATACGTTTTTCGTTGCGGAGGATGACTTCAGGAGCTTTGATTTCCAAAAGTCTTTTCAGACGGTTGTTGCGGATGATCACTCGACGGTAAAGGTCATTGAGATCAGAAGACGCAAAGCGGCCGCCATCCAGTGGAACGAGTGGACGAAGTTCTGGTGGAATAACCGGTATGTATTGCATTACCATCCATTCCGGACGGTTGTTGATTCTTGTATTTGCATCGCGGAATGATTCTACGACGCTGAGACGCTTAAGGGCATCTGCTTTTCTCTGCTGCGAAGTTTCGTTGGCAGCAGCATGACGCAGGTGAGCACTCAGGCTGTCGAGGTCGATGCGCTGGAGAAGATCATGCACAGCTTCAGCACCCATTTTGGCGATGAATTTCTGTGGGTCTTCGTCCGGCAGGTATTGATTGTCTTTTGGAAGGGTGTCAAGAATCTCAAGATATTCTTCTTCAGTCAGCAGGTCGCCGCTGTTGAGGTTTTCCTTGATACCGCCCTGGATTACTACATAGCGTTCGTAGTAAACGATGGTCTCCAGTTTCTTGGAGCTCACACCGAGCAGGTATCCGATTTTATTCGGAAGACTTTTGAAATACCAGATATGCACTACAGGCACAACCAGTTTGATATGACCCATGCGCTCACGGCGAACTTTCTTCTCGGTTACTTCCACACCGCAACGGTCGCATACGATGCCCTTGTAACGGATACGTTTGTACTTACCACAGGCGCACTCGTAGTCTTTTACCGGTCCGAAGATGCGCTCGCAAAACAAACCGTCACGCTCTGGTTTGTATGTGCGGTAGTTAATAGTTTCAGGTTTCAGTACTTCACCGAAGCTCCTTTCCAGGATGCTGTCAGGCGAAGCAAGGCCAATCGTGATCTTAGAGAAACTGGCGGCCCTTTGACGATTTTCTTTTCTGAAAGCCATGTTTATAGATTAGTGTTTTTTATTAAAAAACCAACTGAGTACCTCTTACTTAAAGCGGCTGGGGATTTCTCCACCCGCTCCGCTGTGCGGAGGGAGTCGAAAGGACCCACTACTCAAATTTCAGATCCAGTCCAAGTCCTCTCAACTCATGAACCAATACATTGAATGATTCAGGAACACCAGGTCTTGGAATATTCTCACCCTTCACAATTGCCTCATAGGTTTTTGCACGCCCTATGATATCATCTGATTTCAGCGTCAGCAACTCCTGCAGGATATTCGAAGCACCGTATGCTTCAAGTGCCCACACCTCCATCTCACCAAAACGCTGACCACCGAACTGTGCTTTACCACCCAGCGGCTGCTGTGTAATAAGACTGTATGGTCCGATTGAACGGGCGTGCATCTTGTCATCAACCATGTGTCCAAGTTTCAGCATATATATGATACCTACCGTTGCAGGCTGATCGAAACGTTCGCCTGTACCACCAT